>JANNMQ010000255.1:0-2199 GCA_031398045.1 Rubrivivax sp. | reverse complement strand
TCGTGAAGCGTGCTGGGCGAACGGCTGCTTTGTGCCAACCATTCAGGGCACCGAGTGTCAGGAGAGGGTCGGGTCCTGCCACCCAACCCCGTGAACTCGTTGCCCGAAACCTGCCGGTCGAGTTGGGCTGCCATACAGCTGACGTTCGTCTAGACCCGTCTAGACCGACTCCCGACCAGATCCCGACATTCAGTGCACCAAACTCGACGCCCGAAAGCGGTCACCAAACGTTCTAGCCAACCCGTCCACGACGGCGCAGCGTCATGCCAAGGCCTGGTGGTCTGCCGTTGGCGCTCCCCTTGAGCGAGGGGTTCGGCCTCACTCTTCGGAGGCCGCCATTCCCTTAAGGGGGTGGCGGGACATAGCCCTGGCTATAGGTGGCGACGTCCTCGGGTATGACGATCCAAGGCAGTTTGGACTGCACCCAGATGTGCCTATCGATGTTGAACCATGCCGGCTCGTCAAACGTTCCGCCAGCGATGGTCCTCATCCCCGGCCTCACTTCTGCCGTGTGGGCGACAGTGGTGCCGCACTTCGAACAGAGGCTCATCCGCAGCCACCGACCGCTCTCGTCAGACCGGTGTTCCACTTCGTGTACTTCACCCTGCAGGAACTCAATGTCTTCCTGCTTGAATGAAGCAAGGATGGCAAAGGCACTCGCAAGCCTCTTCTGGCAGAACTTGCAGTGGCAAACTGTTCCGACCACTGGCTTACCTACGACGCGGTATCGCACTGCGCCGCAAGCACAACCCCCAAGATGTGTTTCTGACATTAAGGCTCCAAGCTACTGAGGTTTGTGCAGGGTCAGAGAGACTGGAGGATGAACTTTTTTGTCGCCCGGATGCCCGGCATGAGCACTCCTACGCGGAGCAGCTGTTCGACCGCAATCTGCGCGTACAGCGGCGCCGAAAGACCCGCAAAGCCGGCGACCGAAATAACTTGAAAAGTCGATGCCGGTTCATTCAAACCCCAGTTCATCTGCAGCAAAGCTGACTGTGGCCAACGGCGGGAACTGGCCGTTATGGATAGCTATCCATAACGGCCATTATGAGAAGACCTCAGTTATGAGAAGTTCTCGAGCGGCGTAGGCTGGCAAGGCGCGCCAGCGCTTGCGATTCGCGGTACGAACTCGCGGCGCACTGGACATAAATCGGCTTCAGGCGCAGCACTGACGGCTCCACCACTGGAGACCGTCATGACCAAGATCCCTGAACTGCACCCCCTCCTGCGAGCCTGGCTCCTGGAAGGCCCACTGTCTGCCCAGGTCCCGGCCTACGTTGCCCGGCTGCGGTGCGGCCGCTACGCTACCCACACCAGCGGGCGTTGCTTGAACGGCGTGGCGCACTTCGCGCACTGGATGTCGATGTGTCACTTGCCGGCACACATGCTCGACGAGGGTTGCATCGACCAGTTCCTGCGCAACCACCTGCCGCGCTGCGACTGCCTGGGCGGCGCGCTGCGCACGCCGAACGAGGCACATGCGGCATTGGTCCCGATGCTGGAGATCCTGCGTGCCGAGGGCGTTATTGCACGCCCGCCCGTACCCACCGGCCCCATTGCCGATGAGCTTCGCAGCTACGACGCCCATATGCGTGACGCTCGTGGCTTGGCCAGTGGAACGCGTACCGGTCGGCTTCGCATCGTCGAACGACTGCTGGTGTCGAAGTTCGCTGGTCGTCCTGTCGTCGTCGGCGAGCTTCGGACCGACGGCATACGGCAGTTCATTGCCGACCAGCTCGATGCCCTGGGCACCACCAGCAACGCCATCACGATCGCGTCCACCCTGCGGGCGTACCTGCGGTATCGCGCGACCTGCGGCGACGCGGTACAGCCAATGCTGGCCGTCATCGCATCGCCCGCCCACTGGAGCATGGCGTCGCTGCCGCGAGCGCTCAAGCCCGAGGAGGTGGATCGGCTGCTGGGCTCGTTCAGCTCTGCGCTGCCTTCGCCTCGACGTGGCTATGCCGTCGTCCGCCTGGCCCTCGACCTGGGCCTGCGCGGCATCGAGATCAGCCGGTTGCAGCTGACCGACATCGACTGGCGTCAGGGCACGGTCACGCTCAAGCACACGAAGTCGCGCCGCCAGGACCTCCTGCCCTTGCCGACGAGCACCGGCCGGGCCCTGGAGGCCTACCTCCGACACGAACGCCCCAAGACGAGCGACGGGGCGGTGTTCGTGCGCCGCTTGGCACCCCACGA
>JANNMQ010000244.1:0-2322 GCA_031398045.1 Rubrivivax sp. | reverse complement strand
GGCTCAATAGCCCAGCATGTTCTGCCGCACATGCACCAGGTGCGCCAGGCACAGCGCACGCGCCTGCACCGCGTCGCGCTGGCGCAGTGCCAGCACCAGCGCACGGTGCTCGGCTTCGTATTCGCGCCGGCGCTCGGGCGTGGCGCTGCGGCGCTTCAACACACCCCATTCGTCTTGCGAGCGCACGTCGTTCATGGTCTGCAGCATGGCGGTGATGAAACCGTTGTGCGCAGCCTGCGCAATGGCGGCGTGCAAGGCTGCGTCCCAGCGTTCAAACTCTTCCAGCGAATGGGCTGCCTCAGCTTGTGCGTTGCATTCGTCCATGCGGTCGAAATCGGCGGCGGTGGCATTGCCCACGCACAGGTCCATCAGGGCCGGCTCCAGCACCAGACGCGCGTTCATCAATTCAGCCGGGCTGACGGCGAGCGTACCGGCACCCGGCGCCGGCCAGGCCGCAAGGGCCTGCTGCACCTGGTCTGACACATAAGTGCCGCTGCCTACCGACTGGGTGATGAGCTGGCGCTGTTTGAAGTCTTGCAGCACCCGACGCACCGTGCTGCGGCTGACACCAAAGCTGGCGCCCAGTTCACGTTCGGCGGGCAGTCGGTGGCCGGCGCGCCAGGTGCGCGTGCGCAGCTTCTCAAGCAGGGCTTCGCGCAACGGTTGGGCTTTGTCCATGGTGGCTTGAAGGTGCAGTGCGGGGTAAGCCGGCCTGGTGCGGATAAACCGTGCCAGCCGGAGCGTGGTTCCAAATGGTAGCATTTGGGTGCAACCACTCGGAGACAAAACCATGCGTTTGGCCACCGTCACATTTCAGGCAATGCGGCGCACCGGCCGTTGGGCGGCAGGCAGCGGCGCTGACGCACCGGAGATTGAGCTGTTCGACGCCGACAGCCACACCACCAGCGAACGTGGCCTGCTGCCGTTGATAGAGCGCGCCGTGGCCGGCCTGCCCTGGCCCGCCACCAGCACGAAGGTGCCGTTGTCGGCCGTGCAGCTGTTGGCGCCGGTGCCCATGCCGCGTCGAAATCTGTTTTGTGTCGGTCGCAACTACCATGCCCATGCGCAGGAATTGCAGGCCAGCGTGTTCAAGGACAACACCGCAGTGGTCGACAGCTGGCCCATCGTGTTTTCAAAAGTGCCAGAAACCGTGGTCGGCCCCGGTGATGCGGTGCGTTTCACACGCAGCATTTCGCAGCAGATCGACTACGAAGCCGAGCTCACCATCGTCATCGGCAAGGGCGGCCGCAACATCAGCCGCGCACAGGCGATGGACCATGTGCTGGGCTACACCATCATCAACGACGTCACCGCCCGCGACGTGCAGATGCGACACGCACAGTGGCATCTGGGCAAGAGCTTCGACACCTTCTGCCCCATGGGCCCGTGGCTGGTGACCGCCGACGAACTGGACGGCAGGAACACCCGCGTGCGCTGCTGGGTGAACGGTGAATTGCGCCAGGACGCACGCACCACCGACCTGATCTTTGACATCCCGGCGCTCGTCGAGACCTGTTCGCGCGGCATCACCCTTTACCCGGGCGATCTCATCGCCACCGGCACCGCGGCCGGTGTCGGCATGGGCATGAAACCGCCGCGCTGGCTGCAGCATGGCGACGTGGTGCGCATCGAAATCGACGGCCTGGGCGTGCTGGAAAACCACTTTGTGCAGGAGGATCTGTGATGCGCAGCCGAGACACGGCCCTGAAGGCTGCAAGGGCGGTGCTGTGCACCCTGCTCGCCGTACCGTTGGGCACGGTTTACGCGCAGAGCAACTGGCCCGACAAACCCATCACTTTGATCGTGCCCTTTCCACCCGGCGGCGTGGCCGACACCGTGGCGCGCCCGGTGGCCGAAGCGCTGGGCAAAGAGCTTCGGCAAACCGTGGTGGTGGAAAACAAGGCCGGCGCAGGCGGAGCCACTGGCATTGCCGCCGCGGCCCGTGCACCCGGCGACGGCTACACGCTGCTGCTGAGCCTGTCGTCCATCTCCATCCTGCCCGAAGCCGACACCCTGCTGGGCCGCAAGCCCACGTTCACGCTGAACCAGTTCAAGCCCATTGCCCGCTTCACCGCCGACCCCACGGTGCTGGTGGTGCGCGCCGAAGCGCCGTGGAAAACGCTGGCCGAATTTGTGGCCGACGCCAAGCAAAATCCCGGTGCCTACAACTACGGCAGTTCAGGCAACTACGGCACCATGCATGTACCGATGGAAATGCTGAAGGCCAGCGCCGGTTTTCGCTTGACGCACATCCCCTACACCGGCGCTGGCCCGGCCTTGCTGGCGCTGCTGAGCGGGCAGGTGCACGCTGTGGCCAGCGGC
>JANNMQ010000242.1:0-4012 GCA_031398045.1 Rubrivivax sp. | reverse complement strand
GATTGGCCGCTTTGCCACGCTCAACAGCATGGTGTCGCCCATCATCAGCCTGCTGAAACCGGTGTCACCGCTGGCCTGGTTGCCCATCGGCCTGCTGGTTTTCAAGTCGGCCAACCCGGCTGCCATCTGGACCATCTTCATCTGCAGCATCTGGCCCATGGTCATCAACACCGCGGTGGGTGTGCAGCGGGTACCCGAGGACTACCTGAACGTGGCGCGGGTACTCAAGCTCAGCGAATGGAAGATCGCCACGCGCATCCTGCTGCCGTCGGTGATGCCCTACATGTTGACCGGTGTGCGCCTGAGTGTGGGCACGGCCTGGCTGGTGATCGTGGCCGCCGAGATGCTGACCGGCGGCGTCGGCATCGGCTTCTGGGTGTGGGACGAGTGGAACAACCTTAATGTGGCCCACATCATCATCGCCATCTTTGTCATCGGCATCGTCGGGCTGCTGCTCGAATGGAGCCTGATGGCGGTGGCCAAGCGTTTTGACTACAGCTGAGGGGCTGCCATGAAGATGAATGGCCGACCGATGCTGCAGATCAACGACGTGGGCATGACCTTCAGCACCAAACGCGGCCCCTTCGTGGCGCTGCGTGACATCTCGCTGAACGTGGAGCAGGGCGAGTTTGTGTCGCTCATCGGGCACTCGGGCTGCGGCAAGTCCACGCTGCTGAACCTGGTGGCCGGCCTCACCACCCCCACCAGCGGCGTGCTGCTGTTGGACGACCGCGAACTCAAAGGTCCAGGGCCAGACCGCGGAGTGGTGTTCCAGAACCATTCGCTGCTGCCCTGGCTGAGTTGTGTGGACAACGTGCATCTGGCCGTTGAACGTGTGTTCGGCGACGCCGAATCGAAACAGCAGCTGCGCGACCGTTCGATGGCAGCGCTGGAACTGGTGGGCATGACCCACGCCGCCGCCAAACGCCCCCAAGAGATATCGGGCGGCATGAAGCAGCGTGTGGGCATTGCCCGCGCGCTGGCCATGGAACCCAAGATGCTGCTGATGGACGAGCCCTTCGGCGCGCTGGACGCGTTGACGCGTGCAAGGCTGCAGGATGAACTGCTGAAGATCGTGGCCAGCACGGGCGCCACCGTGATGATGGTGACGCACGACGTGGACGAAGCGGTGCTGCTGTCCGACCGCATCGTGATGATGACCAACGGCCCCGCAGCCACCATCGGCGAGGTGCTGCGCGTCGACCTGAAAAAGCCGCGCAACCGCGTGGAACTGGTGGAAGACCGCGACTACGTGCAGTACCGCAAAGAGGTCATCGACTTCCTGTACATGCGCCACAGCCATGTTGAAAGGGCCGCATGAACTCCACCACCACAGCAGCCGCAAACGTGGCCGTGAAAGCGCCGGTCACCACGCCCACTGTGCAAACCTTCATCCGCGTGGTGGAAGTCTGGGTGCCCGACGCAGAGGGCCAGCTGCTGGTGCTGGGCAGCGCCTGGTACGGCGCCGCGCTGGGCCTGGGCCTGCACAGCAGCAAGATGTGTTTTGGCCGCGGTGAGGGCTTGCCCGGGCAAGCCTGGGTAGCCGGGCACCCGGTACTGATCAAGGCATTTGCCGGCTCGGTTTTTCGCCGCACCGCAGCGGCGCATGCCGACGGCCTGACCAGCGCTGTGGCCCTGCCGGTGTTTGACGCCGACCGCTTGAAAGCCGTGGTGCTGATATTTTGTGGCGACAGCCCCGACACGCAGACCCAGCAAGCCGGCGCCATCGAGATCTGGCGCAACCAACCCGAACTCTCCAAAGACATGGTACTGGACGACGGCTACTACGGCGCCATCTCCAACGTTTTCGAATTCATCTCGCGCCGCACGGCCTTTCGCAAAGGCCATGGCCTGCCCGGCCAGGTGTGGGAAAGCGGCCTGCCGCAGTTCATTGAAGACCTGGGCAAAGGCGGACGCTTTCTGCGTGCCGACAGCGCGCAAAAAGTGGGCATCAACCGCGGCTTTGCGCTGCCCTGCACCACCAACACCGGCGACCACTGTGTGATGGCCTTTCTGTCGGCCTTGGGCACGCCGCTGGTGCGGCGTTTTGAGATTTGGCTGCCCGACCCGACTGCCGCCTACCTGCTGCGCAGCAGCGGCTTTTGCGAGCGTGACGGTACCTTGGACAGCGGCAAGCTGGAAGACCGCGTGGGCAAAGGCCAGGGCAGCGTGGGGCGCGCGCTGGCCCAGGGTGTACCCGGTGTCAGCCTGCAAGCCGAGCGCGAACCCGGCGGCGTGGGCGTGTGGGCCAGCCAGGCCGAATTGAACGCGGTGGTGGCGCTGCCTGTGCTGCAAGCGGGCCAGGTGGTGGCCGTGGTGGCCTGGTACTTCTGAATTCATCGACAAAACCAGACCGGACTGAGAGATGCTGCGCGAAAACCTACCCCTGAAGAAGATGAAGCTGGTGATGGTGGGCAACGGCATGGCCGGTGTGCGCACGCTGGAAGAGCTGCTGAAAATAGCCCCCGACCTGTATGACATCACTGTCTTCGGCGCCGAGCCCCACCCCAACTACAACCGCATCCTGCTGTCGCCGGTGCTGGCCGGTGAACAGACGCTGGACGAAATTGTGCTCAATCCGTTGAGCTGGTATGCAGAGCACGGCATCACCTTGCACGCCGGCAAAAAGGTGACGCAGATCGACCGCGTGCAGCGTGTGGTGCGTTGTGATGACGGCACCCAAGCCGCGTATGACCGCTTGCTGCTGGCCACCGGTTCACACCCCTTCATCCTGCCGGTGCCGGGCAAGGACTTGCCTGGTGTCATCGCCTATCGCGACATCGCCGACACGCAGGCGATGATCGAAGCGGCCACCGTGTACAAACACGCGGTCGTCATCGGCGGTGGCTTGTTAGGCCTGGAGGCCGCAAACGGCCTGATGCTGCGCGGCATGCAGGTGACGGTGGTCCACATCATGCCGTGGCTGATGGAGCGCCAGTTGGACGACGTGGCGGCCAAGCTGCTGCAGAAGTCGCTGGAAGACCGGGGCTTGAGTTTCATGATGGGTGCACAGACCCAGGAACTGGTGGCTGGCGAGAGTGGCCGCGTGAGCGCCGTGAAGTTCAAAGACGGCACGCAGATCCCTGCCGACCTGGTGGTGATGGCCGCCGGCATACGCCCCAACACCGACCTGGCACAAGCCTGCGGCCTGCACTGCGCACGCGGCCTGGTGGTCAACGACACCATGCAAACCATCACCGACCCGCGTGTTTATTCGGTGGGTGAATGCGCCGCGCACCGGGGCATTGCCTACGGCCTGGTGGCGCCGCTGTTTGAACAAGGCAAGGTGTGCGCCACGCACCTGGGGCAGTTTGGCATCGGCCGCTACGTGGGCAGCCAGACCAGCACCAAGCTGAAGGTGACCGGCATCGACCTCTTCAGCGCCGGCCATTTCATGGGCGCGGCCACCGGCAAAGCCGAAGATGCCGACTGCGAAGAAATCGTCATGAGCGACCCTTACGGCGGTGTCTACAAAAAGCTCGTGATACGCGACAACAAGCTGGTGGGCGCGGTGATGTACGGCGACACCGTGGACGGCAGCTGGTACTTCAAACTGCTGCGTGAGGGCCGCAAGGTCAGCGACATCCGCGACAAGCTGATGTTCGGTGAAAGCAATATCGGCGACGTGGGGCATCAAGGCCATAGCCGCGCAGCTTTGCTGCAGGACAGCGACGAGGTCTGCGGCTGCAATGGCGTCACCAAGGGTGCCATCTGCAAGGCGATCAAGGAAAAGGGCCTGTTCACGCTGGACGAGGTGCGCAAACAAACCAAGGCCAGTGCGTCTTGCGGTTCCTGCACGGGCTTGGTGGAACAGTTGTTGATGTTCACCGCCGGCGGCGACTACAGCGCGGCACCGAAGTTGAAGGCGATGTGCGCGTGCACGCAAGCGACCCATCAAGAGGCCCGCGACGCGATCCGTGAGCAGCACCTGGTGCGCAGCGACGATGTGCGCCGCACGCTCGGCTGGAGCACGCCGGATGGTTGCGCGAGCTGCCGGCCGGCCGTCAATTAC
>JANNMQ010000155.1:0-14699 GCA_031398045.1 Rubrivivax sp. | reverse complement strand
CTTTCGATGCTGCGGTTGACGATGCCGGCTTCGATCGCTTCGCCCTCGGGCATCTTCAGCTTGTCCATGATGGCGCGCACACGGTCACCCGCGAAGATGCGCATCAGCTGGTCGTCCAGGCTCAGGTAAAAGCGGCTGGCGCCGGGGTCGCCCTGACGGCCCGAGCGGCCGCGCAGCTGGTTGTCGATGCGACGGCTTTCGTGCCTTTCGGTGGCCACGATGCGCAGGCCTCCAGCGCCTTTGACACGGTCGTGCAGGCCCTGCCATTCGTCTTTCAGCGCCTGGGCGCGGCGAGCCCTTTCGTCTTCACCCAGGCTGGTGTCTTCTTCCAGAAACTGAACTTGCTTCTCGACGTTGCCACCCAGCACGATGTCGGTACCGCGGCCGGCCATGTTGGTAGCGATGGTGATGACACCCGGCCGCCCAGCCTGGGCCACGATTTCGGCTTCTTTGGCGTGCTGCTTGGCGTTCAGCACCTGGTGCGGCAGCTTGGCGGTGGTCAACAAACCCGAGATGAGCTCGGAATTTTCAATCGACGTCGTGCCCACCAGCACCGGCTGGCCGCGTTCATGGCAGTCACGAATGTCTTGTGTGACGGCGTCGTACTTCTCTTTCGACGTCTTGTAGATGAGGTCGTTGTCGTCTTTGCGGATGGTGGGCTTGTTGGGCGGTATGACCACCGTTTCCAGGCCGTAGATTTCCTGGAATTCGTAGGCTTCGGTGTCGGCCGTGCCGGTCATGCCCGACAGCTTGCCGTACATGCGGAAGTAGTTCTGGAAGGTGACCGATGCCAGCGTCTGGTTTTCGCTCTGGATCTGCACACCTTCTTTGGCTTCCACCGCCTGGTGCAGGCCGTCACTCCAACGCCGGCCCGTCATCAGGCGGCCGGTGAATTCGTCGACGATCACCACTTCACCGTTTTGCACCACGTAATGCTGGTCGCGGTGGTACAGGTGGTTGGCACGCAGCGCGGCGTACACATGGTGCATCAACGCAATGTTGCCGGGGTCGTACAGGCTGGCACCTTCGGCCAGCAGGCCAGCTTCGGTCAGCAACTGTTCGGCTTTTTCGTGGCCCGCTTCGGTCAGGAAAATTTGGTGCGCCTTTTCGTCGACCGTGAAGTCGCCGGCTTCGATGACACCTTCACCGGTGCGCACATCGGCTTCGCCGATCTGCTTGTTCAAACCCGGCACGATGCGGTTGATGTGCACGTACATCTCGGTGTGGTCTTCGGCCTGGCCACTGATGATGAGCGGCGTGCGCGCTTCGTCGATGAGGATGGAGTCCACTTCGTCGACGATGGCGTAGCTCAGGCCCCGGGCCACGCGGTCGGCCACGTCCTGCACCATGTTGTCGCGCAGGTAGTCGAAGCCAAATTCGTTGTTGGTGCCGTAGGTCACGTCGGCGGCAAAAGCAGCCTGTTTTTCGGCGCGGTCCATGCCGGGCACGTTGACGCCCACGCTCAGGCCCAGGAAGCTATACAGCCGCCCCATCCATTCGGCGTCGCGGCGGGCCAGGTAGTCGTTCACCGTCACCAGGTGCACACCCTTGCCGGCCAGCGCATTCAAGTACACCGGCAGCGTGGCCATCAGCGTCTTGCCTTCGCCCGTGCGCATTTCGGCAATCTTGCCCTCGTGCAGCACCATGCCGCCAATCAACTGCACGTCGAAGTGGCGCATTTTCAGCACGCGCTTGCTGCCTTCGCGCGCCACGGCAAAAGCCTCGGGCAACAGCGAATCGAGCGTGGCGCCGTCGGCCACGCGTTTGCGGAACTCGTCGGTCTTGGCGCGCAGGTCAGCGTCGCTCAGCTTCTCAAATTGGGTTTCCAGCGCATTGACCTGGTCCACCACGCGGCGAAAGCCCTTGAGCAGCCGCTCGTTGCGGCTGCCAAAAATCTGCGTCAGTATCTTGGGAAACATGCGGTGTGGCGGCAGGAGGTTGTAGGTCGCAGTTGCGGTTCGTCTTGCTTTGGCTCATCCCAGCTGCAAGCGCAACACTTTATTTGGGGACGCGGCAGCAGCTTGCAAGCACAGCGCTGGTGGTGCAGCCCTGACTGGTGAAGTCGCCCGGCAAAGCCCGTATGCTGGTGCTGTCTGCTGGGTTTGTCTGCTCGGTCTGTCTGCTCGGTCTGTCTGCTGGGTCTGTCTGCAGTGACCATTCTTGCAACTTCAATCCTTGGTCAATCCTCGGGCTGGTGAGCACCGGCCCAGGCCCAAAACATGTAAGCAGCCACGTGGGAAACGACACCGGCCCAGGCAGCCCCGAACAGCCATTGAGTCTATCACCGGGCCCAAGGCCCAATGCACCCCGCCCCAGGGTGCCCGGTAGGTCAGGGGCGCAGCGTTGGCCGCGCTGCAAATTCGATCTGCGTGCGCTTGGCCGCCCCAGCCAGAAAGCGCACCGGATCGTGTGGCACACCCTTGACCAAAACTTCGAAGTGCAGATGCGGCCCGGTGGACCGACCGGTGTTGCCCACACGGGCCACGGCCTGGCCGCGGCGTACGACGGCACCCACCGCCACATCGATGGTCGAACAATGGGCATAGCGCGTGATGACGTCGTTGCCATGATCGATTTCCAACATGTCGCCATAGGCCGGGTGGACTTCACGGCTGATGACGATGCCCCCGGCAGCGGCGCGGATCACGGCGCCTGGTTCGGCCGGAAAATCCAACCCCGTGTGCAGCGCAGAGCGGCCGGTGAAGGGGTCGGCCCTGAAACCAAAACCCGAAGTGTGTGCGGAGTCCAGCGGCATTTCACTGGGTATGGTCAACGTGCTGAGTTGGCTTTCCATCAGCCGTGATTCAAACAGCGTGTACAGGTCGGTGTGGAAGTCGGCTGCTTCGTCCAGTGCCAACACCCGACCCTGCAGCTGCTGCAAAGTGGGTGAAGAACTTGGTAGGTATGGGCCGCCGCTGCCGAGCAAACGTGCAAAGCCTGTGGCTGCCGGAAAAACCGCGGTGGACGCAGCGCCGGCGGGCCGCTGCAGCGGCTTCAGGTCCTCGGGTTTCATGTTCACCACCTTGGCCACCCGTTCGCCCATGGCCTCCAGCTTCACCAGTTTGGCCTGCATCTCACCCACCTTCTGAGCCATCACGTCCAGGTTCTCACGCATGAAGCGGTCGCGCTGTTCAAACTCATCACGCACCACCAGCCGCACCAACTGCCCCACCACGGGCCAGCCTTCACGCGCTGCCTTCAAAAAAACCAGGTGGTAGACGGCACCAGATATGGCCAGCAACACCGCCACCAAAGCCGCAGCGGCCAGTGCCAGCTGCCAGCGCGCGACCTGCAGCACCCGCGTGCGCGCGAGGCTGTGGTTGGTAATCATCAGTTGCATCGATAAACTCCATTCATGGCGAATCGGCACTCAACCCGCGCGCCGCTACCGGGCGGCCTGCATGTTGCCATGGGCGAGGCGCTGCGCAACAACGAATCCCTGGGTTCGCTGCTGCAGCGTTTGCAGCAGTCCCGCCAGCGCATGGCCTGCATCACCCCGCTGCTGCCAGCGGCTTTGAGCAGCACCGTGCAGCCGGGCCCGCTGGATGAGAAGGCTTGGACGCTGCTGGTGACCCATGCAGCGGCCGCCGCCAAACTAAGGCAAATGCTGCCACAGCTGCAGGCCG
Organism: Rubrivivax sp.; assembly: GCA_031398045.1. Lineage (GTDB taxonomy): Bacteria > Pseudomonadota > Gammaproteobacteria > Burkholderiales > Burkholderiaceae_C > Rubrivivax. Next base: position 11,073 of record JANNMQ010000155.1, on the reverse strand, counting down.
AACTGTTGGCACAGGGCTGGCCCGACCTGCCCATCAAGCTGCGCGTGCAGGGGCAGGGCAAGGTGCAGGGTTTGGTTCCGGGCCAGCCTCCCCAGTAGGTGGGTCGTGCACAGGCCCGCCACGCCGCACTGACAGTGGGTGTCTGCGGCGGTTGTCACGGTGCCATCGGGCCGATGTAGCGGCTGGCCACCACCACCTGCGCGATGTTGATGTTCATGTCGCGCAGGGCCGGTTGCTTGCCGCCCATATACAGGTCGAACCAGGCGTTTTCGATACCCACCTGCAGGGTGTCACGCAGGCGCAGATTGTTCAGCGCCAACACCGGCTGGCCATCCACCCAGGCACGCAGCACACCATCTTCACGCCCCGGCGTGTTCAACCTGATGTGCTGCTCGATGCAGACCCACCGGTTGGGTTTGATCAGCGCCGCGCCCTGGCCGCCGCCCCAGACAAAAATCTCGCCGAAGGATGACGCAGATTTGCTGTGGTAGACATAACTGGCCAGCGGCAGGTAGCGGTGCGCCGGATGATCAGGCGGCAAGGACTTGATGAAAGAACCACGCGCCGACCAGCCCTGCATGCCGTGCCAGCCACGACCACCCCAACCGGCACGGTTGTAGGTGCCGGCCAGGCCGGGCAGTTTGCCGGTGTCGGGGCTGTCGACCCACTCGGGCCCCAGGCGCAAGTAGTAGCGCAGATAAGCCTCTTGCTGCGGCAGGTTGTCTGCACTTTTGGGCAGGTCGTAGCGCAAGTCCAGGCCCAGGTGTTCACCTTTGGGGATGGTGGCCTGCAAGCTGGGCAGGGTGAGCAGGCTGCTGCCAGCTGCAGGCGCCGCCAGGGGCTGCATGAGCCTGGAAACCACCATCTGGGCCTGGTTCCATCCGGGTTTGAGCTTGCCACCCGTGAAACTTTCAGCCCACCACACGGCGGGATGGGTGTCGATGCCCTGGTCACGGCTGAATCCGGCAGCCAGGCCCCGCTGCGGAGGCTCAAGAGGCTGCGCCCAGGGTGTCGCCAGCCCGTAGACGCCCATCGCACCGTCCGACCAAACGCCCGTGGACGCATCGCGCACCAGTATCAACTCGGCCACTGTGGCTTGCGCCGCCGGGCCCTTGCGCAGCCGGGTCAGGTCAAAGCGCAACACACCCGCACTGCCCGGCCCGATGTGCAGCACCGGGCGTGTACCCAGGCCCGCGGCGGTGCTGCAATCCAGGTGCGCGTCGGCCTGCGGCGACAGGTACTCCACCGCGCCGCTGGCATGCTGCACCCGCAGCGACGGGCGTAAACCGACGTCAGCGGCTTCGCGTGAATGGAAGTCGGCGCCGCCCCCGGTTTTGTCACTGAGCGTTCCCAGCACCAGGCCTTCGTTGGCCACCGCACCGCTGGCCCAGGCCTTCACCAGCGACAGCACATTCCAGCGCACCACCCGCGGCGCCTGGCGTGATTCAACAACCTGCACGTCATAAGCCTTGCTGCCCCCAAAACGGCCGGCAGCGTCCACCGCGGGCACGCGGTCGCCAGGCCATTGCAGGCCCATCGCAACATCGAAGAACCGGCAAGAAATGCCGTCGGCTGCATCACGAAACGCAAAGGCCGAAGCTGGGGCCGGGGCAACTACGGGCAGGGGCAAGGGGGGCTGCTGGGGCTGCTGCGCAGAGGCTGCTGCTGCAACAGCCAGCAGCGCCACCGTGCTGAGCCACCCCCGACGACCCTTGCCGAACTGGGCGGCGCACGAGGCCCAGCCAGGAGCGTGGGCGCAAAACAGCCAAGAAACAAACTTGAACATGCTGCAGGCCTTGGCAACCCGGGACGGGCACCGGGCAAGCTGCTTACCCGGGAGAGGATCTGGTGCCGGCTTTCGGAATCGAACCGAAGACCTTCCGCTTACAAGGCGGGTGCTCTACCAACTGAGCTAAGCCGGCCGGGCTGCAAATTGTAGGAGGCTGGGAAGCTACTGGGGTGTGCGGACTGCCCAACCGGGCGCCGTGACCACCGGCGCGCTGTCTGACCCTGGCTACTTCACGCGTTTCAGCGACGGCCGTGGCCCTTTGGGTGGCAGCTTGGGTGGTGGATCGGGCGGCGGGTCCAAAGCCTTGTCGGCGGCGGCACGGGTTGGCTTAACAGCCCTGTCCGCGGGCACAGAGGCCACCGAAGTGGGCTGCGTCGACGTTGGAACGGGGCTTTCTGAATCTGCGTCTGCAGCCGCAGAGACGGCCGCTTCTTCAGGCTCCGTGGCCAACCGCAGCGTACGCACAAGAGCAGGGCCAGGAACGGCGCCCGGCGCGGCAGACGATGACGAAGCTGCCACCCCGGACGACGGCACACCCACTGGGCCGCGCAAGCCGTCGGTGGTGGGCACCGGAAAGGCCATGCCCTGGCCGTTTTCGCGCGCGTAGATGGCCACCACGTGGTCCACCGGCACCACGATGTCGCGCGAGACACCACCAAACCGGGCACGGAATTCCACCGCCTCGTTACCCAACTTCAAGCCAGAGGTGGCTTCAAAACCAACGTTCAGCACAATCTCGTTGTTCTTCACATGCTCGCGCGGCACCTGCACCGTTTCGTCGACATGCACGGCGATGTAGGGCGTGAACCCGTTGTCGGTGCACCAATCGTGCAGCGCTCGCAGCAGATAGGGCCGCGTGGACGTGCCCTGGTTGTCGGTGGTGGTGCCAATTGCCATGGGTTTCAGTGACCCAGCGCACGCCGCAGCACAGGCTTTACCGGGCTGCTGGGGCCACAACTTTCGGGACGAGCGCCGAGGACGTTAGGGGGGAGGGTCACTTCCGCATCACTTTTTCAGAAGGTGTCAGCGCCTCGATATAGGCCGGGCGCGAAAAGATGCGCTCGGCGTACTTGAGCAGCGGCACCGCATTTTTGGACAGGTCGATACCGTAATAGTCCAAGCGCCACAACAGCGGCGCGATGGCCACGTCCAGCATGCTGAAGTCGTCGCCCAGCATGTACTTGTTCTTCATGAAGATGGGTGCCAGCTGCGTCAAGCGGTCGCGAATGACCTCGCGCGCTTTTTCAAGCTGCTTTTCAGTGGCCTTCACGCCCCGGCCTTCCAGCAGGTTGACGTTGGCAAACAGTTCTTTTTCAAAATTGAACAGGAACAGCCGCACGCGGGCACGCGCCACCGGGTCACCCGGCATCAACTGCGGGTGCGGGAAACGCTCGTCAATGTATTCATTGATGATGTGGCTTTCGTACAGGATGAGGTCCCGCTCCACCAGGATGGGCACTTCGTTGTACGGGTTCATCACGGCAATGTCTTCGGGCTTGGCGAAGATGTCGACGTCGCGAATCTCGAAGTCCATGCCTTTTTCGAAGAGCACAAAGCGGCAGCGGTGCGAATAGGGGCAGGTCGTTCCGGAATACAGCACCATCATGGCGGGGGCCTTTCGTTATCTCTTCGACAAATCAGCATGAGGCCCTGCAAGCACAAGACCCCGACAAAAGACAAACGCAGTGGGTGCGGATGGCCCCCACTGCGCAGCAGACTGGGCTTCACCACAGGGTGCAGCCCAGCCTGAACCGGACTATTTGATGTCCTTCCAGAAAGACGCGTTCAAGCGCCAGGCGATCACCGTGAACACCGCCAGAAACATCAGCACCCAGACACCCAGGCGCTTGCGGTCGTTCTGGTTGGGCTCGGACATCCATTGCAAAAAGGCGGTCAGGTCGGCCATCGCCAGGTTGTAGTCGGCTGCGGACATGCTGCCCGCAGTGATCTGTTCATAGCCCTTGAAAACCTGCACCGTCTTGGCAGCGTCGTGTGGGTCTTTTTCGTCAGCGAACACAGCCCGTTGCTGGCCCTGCATTTCCCACAGCACATGCGGCATGCCGACGTTGGGGAAGGCCATGTTGTTCCAACCGGTGGCCTTGGTCTCATCACGGTAGTAAGAGCGCAGGTAGGTGTAGATGTAGTCGGCACCACTGCCTTTGCTTGCGTCGGACCGAGAACGGGCGATCAAGGTCAGGTCTGGAGGCACTTTGCCAAACCAGTCCTTGGCGTCTTTGGCATCGAGTGACGTCTTCATCGTCTCACCCACCTTGGCGCCCGTGAAGATCAAGTTGTCCGCGATCTGCTCTTCGGTCAGGCCAATGTCACGCAGCCGGTTGTAGCGCATGAACGAAGCCTGGTGGCAATTGAGACAGTAGTTGGCAAACAGCTTGGCACCGTTTTGCAGCGCGGCCATCTCGGTCAACTTGGCCGTCGGAAACTTATCCCAGGCCACACCACCGGCCGCAGCGTGCGCCGGTGACAACAGGGTCAGGCTGGACAGCAGGGGTAAGAAAAACGCGAGCAAAAATCTTTTCATGGTGGGGTGGCTCCGCGTCGTCAGTGAGGCTGGAAAGTGACGCGATCGGGCACGGCCTTGAATTCGCCAATCTGGCTCCACCACGGCATCAACAGGAAAAAGCCGAAGTAAAACAGCGTCCCCGCTTGCGACACCAGAGTGCCGATGTCGGACGGCGGCTTGATGCCCAGGTAACCCAACACAAAGAAGTTGATCACGAACAAGCCGTACAGATAGCGGTTCCAACTCGGCCGGTAGCGGATGGACTTGACGGGGCTGCGGTCCAGCCAGGGCAGTGGGAACATGATCATGACCCCCAGACCCATGATGACGACACCCCAGAACTTGGCGTCGAAGGTCTTCAACATCACGATCACCGCCAAAGCGGCCACCAACACGCCGCCTTTGACCGAAGTGGAGAAGCCCCCCTTCAGCACCGCCAGCACCGCACCCACGGCCACCAGCACCGCAAACACATTGACCAGCGGGTCGGTGACGGCGCGCAACATCGAGTAGTAGGGCGTGAAGTACCAGACCGGCGCAATGTGCAGTGGCGTGGTCAGCGGGTCGGCGGGGATGAAGTTGTTGTATTCCAGAAAGTAGCCGCCCATTTCAGGCGCGAAAAAAATCACCGCAGTAAAGAGCAGCAGGAAGACGCTGACGCCCACGATGTCGTGCACCGTGTAGTACGGGTGGAACGGGATGCCGTCCAGCGGGATGCCCGTCTTGGGGTCTTTCTTGGCCTTGATCTCAACGCCGTCGGGGTTGTTGGAACCCACCTCGTGCAGCGCAATGATGTGCGCCACCACCAGGCCCAGCAGTACCAGCGGCACGGCAATGACGTGGAAGCTGAAAAAGCGGTTCAGCGTTGCGTCACCCACCACATAGTCCCCGCGGATCAAAAGCGACAGATCGGGGCCAACAAAAGGAATGGCCGCAAAGAGGTTGATGATGACCTGGGCACCCCAGTAGGACATCTGGCCCCAAGGCAGCAGGTAACCCATGAAGGCTTCGGCCATCAGGCACAGGAAAATGGCGCAGCCGAAGATCCACACCAGTTCACGCGGCTTTCTGTAGCTGCCGTAAATCATGCCGCGGAACATGTGCATGTAGACGATGAGGAAAAACGCACTGGCGCCGGTGCTGTGCATGTAGCGCACCAGCCAGCCCCAGGGCACGTCACGCATGATGTACTCCACCGACTCGAAGGCCTTGGCGGCGTCGGGTTTGTAGTGCATGACGAGGAAAATGCCGGTCACGATCTGGATCACCAACACCAGCAGCGCCAGGCTGCCGAAGAAGTACCAGAAGTTGAAATTCTTCGGCGCGTAGTACTCGCCCAGATGCTCTTTGTACAGCTTGGTTGCGGGGAAACGGTTGTCTACCCACGTCATGAGCTGTGTGCCCACAGAGGCGCCGGCGGGTGCTTGTTTGAATTCGGCCATGTATCGGTTGTCCTTAGCGTGGTGGTGCTCAGCTCAGCTTGTCTTCGCCGATCACGAGGACCGAATCAGACACATACCGGTGGGGCGGCACTTCCAGGTTGTCTGGGGCAGGTTTGTTCTTGAAGACGCGGCCAGCCATGTCGAAGGTGGAGCCGTGGCAGGCGCACAGAAAGCCGCCAGCCCAATCGTCAGGCAGCGAGGGCTGTGGCCCCGGAGTCAGCCTGTCGCCGGGCGAGCAGCCCAGGTGGGTGCAGATGCCAACACCGACGAAGTACTCGGGTTTGATGGAGCGGTGAGCGTTGCGCGCGTAAGCGGGCGTCGGGTACTGGTTGCGCGCCGATGCAGGGTCGGCGAGCTGGGGGTCGAGCTTGGCCAGGGCCTGCAGCTGCGCGGGCGTGCGACGCAAGATCCACACCGGCTTGCCACGCCATTCAACAGTGAGTTTGTCGCCCGGCTGCAAGGCGCCGATGTCAACGCGAACGGGTGCGCCAGCCGCACGGGCGCGCTCGGAAGGGGCAAACGTGCTGATGAACGGGACAGCGACTGCAGCACCACCCACGGCACCTGCGCCGCAGCTGATCGCGATCCAGGTACGCCGGCCCTTGTCGATGCCTGTTGGAACAGCGGCGTCGCTCATGGGTTACCTCTGGTAGCTTGGAAGATTGGGGACAACCCGAGATTCTAGTGCCTTGTTGCAACCCCCCATGGCCTGCGAGGAAGTGGCTGCGCGGCGCCTAAAGTGCCCAGGAGGTACCCAGCAGGCGCCCAGCAGGTGCCCGCAGCTTGAGCACCACGGTCAAACCCAGCCTTGGTGCGGTTGACGGCGTCTCGATGCCCGACTAAGGTGATGCAGTGCGCGATTGCCAGAGCAGTGGCGGCACTCAGCCACGGGGCAGGAGGCAACGCGCCTCTGTCATCACAACAAACAGGAGTTGATTGAGCATGAGTTTTTCTTCGGAATTCAAAGAGTTTGCCCTCAAAGGCAACGTGATGGACTTGGCGGTTGGCGTCATCATCGGGGGCGCGTTTGGCAAGATCGTTGATTCGTTTGTCGGCGACCTGGTGATGCCCATCGTCGGCCGGATTTTCGGCGGCCTGGACTTCAACAACTACTTCTTGCCACTGGCCGGGCAAACCGCCACAACCTTGGTTGAAGCCAAGAAGGCCGGTGCCGTGCTTGCCTACGGCAGCTTCATCACCATCGCCATCAACTTCATCATCCTGGCATTCATCATCTTCATGATGGTCAAGCAGATGAACCGCATGAAACGCGCTGAACCCGCCGCGCCGCCAGCACCCACCCCCGAAGACGTGCTGCTGCTGCGCCAAATTCGCGATTCGCTGAAGAAGTAACTCGCGCAACTGAAAGCGCAGGCCATGAAGGCCGAAGAAGCGGGGGGCTTGGCCCTTTGTTCAGGCCTTCGCCGGCCGCCTTCAACGCCCCGCTGAGCGGTGCCCTGCAGCATACTTGGTGGCCACCTGCGGGTGGCCATTTGCTTGCATGAAACCGCACCCTGCCCACCCCCTGCCCCCAGCCCTGGAGTCTGCCGTCCAGCGCCTGAAGCTGGCTGCGCGCGACGCGGCACAGCGCACCGTGGAAAGCCTGGGACTGGCCGCCCTTTCAGCCCTGCACGCGCAGCAACGTGAACAGCTGCTGAGCGCCCAGTTTGAACTGCAATGCAGGCTCAGCGCTTTTGCGTTGACCTTCGACCACGCGCTGGATGAGCGTTTGATCCGCGAACTGGGGCAACGGGTTGGCCTGAACCAGCCCGCAGGCAGCGATGGCGACGCCGACTCGAAGTGGGACAGCATGCGCCTGGTGGATGACGGCGAAGTGGAAGCGCAGATCAGTGCCGACCGCTTTGCGATGGACATTGCCCACGGTTGTGAATGGGAACTGCGCGAGATTGATGCTTACTTGGGCAGCGTGCTGCCCGACGCTGCGGCCTGGCTGCACAGCGGCTATTCGGTGGCTGCCGCAAACAGTGGTTACTCCAGCGCCAGCTTGCAAGGCGCTGAGCCTGGCACGGGCCCGCTGCGCAATCCGCTGCGGCCTGAACTGGTGGGCCATGCACTGGTCAAGGGCATCAACTTGTTGACCGAACGCGCCGAGCTGCGCAAGCTGCTGCTTTCGGAAATGGGTCGCTCGCTGGCCGGCTTGCTGCGCACCAGCTACGCCGCCATCGTGGCCGACTGGCGCCAAAGCGGCTTGCGGCCCGCCAGCCTGGCCGTGCGCCGGCGCTTGCAGCGCGATGCCGTCGAGGCCGGGCTGGACGGGGTTGCCGAGCGCGACAGTGACCGCAGCCTGGAGCGCGGCAACGAGCGCGGACATGAACAAGTCCCAGATCGCAGCCAGGGCCGGACGACCGACCTGCGCACCAGCGACCGCCGCACCAGCGACCGCCGCAGCAGTGACCGCAGCAACAGTGCGGACGGCGGCGACTCTGCTTACATGGTTGCCAGCGCCAGAGCGCGCACCAGCGACCAAGCGCCGCTGGGTGAGCAGAACGACCACAGCTTGGCAGACGCCAGCCGCGGCGCACCTAACCACAGCCGCCTGGGCCCACGCGGGCGCGGTGTGGGTGGGCACAACGACCTGGGCACCGTCGACCCGGGCCTGATGTCCTTGATCCGCCGGCTGGCCTACAGCGCTGTGCCTGTGGCGGCGGGCGTGGCGGGCGGGCCGACAGGCCTGCACGACCCGGCCAACCCGCGGGCCACGCTGGCGGGCGGTTTGCAAGGTTCCTTGGCAGGCTACGCTACCGGCGGTGAGCCCAGCGAAGTGCCTGGCAACCTGATCCACGCCCACCGCGATGAACTGCGGCAGGCCGCCAACGGTGCACTCGATCACATGGTGATCGACGTCATCGGCTTCTTGTTTGACCAGATCCTGTCCGACCCCAAGGTGCCACCGCAAATGGCGCGCCTGCTGGCCCGCTTGCAGCTGCCGGTGTTGCGTGCGGCACTCGGTGACGCAGCTTTTTTTGCATCGCGCCGCCACCCAGTGCGGCGGTTTGTGAACCGCATGGCCACGTTGAGCGCGGCTTTTGACGACATTCAAAGCGCCGAGGCGCAGGCCTTCCTGGCCAAGGCGGGCGCGCTGGTGCATGAGGTGGTGGAAGGCGACTTCGAGCAGATTGCGCTGTACGAAGACAAGCTGGCAGCGCTGGAGGCTTTTGTTGCCCAACAACAAGCCGAACTGCTGGACAGCGCGGGCCAGAACGCGGCAACCCTGATGGCGCAGAAAGAGGACGAACTGCGCCTGCAGCAGCTGTATGCAGAACGCCTGGCCGGCGACCTGCGCAGTGTGTCGGCGCCGCTGTTTGTGCTGGACTTTCTAAGCCATGTGTGGAGCCAGGTGCTGCTGACGGCCCAAGCCCATGACGCGCGCACTACACCACCCGGGCAGCTGGCCGCCAAACTGCACCCGGTGGCGCGCGACCTGGTGCTGAGCGTGCAGCCCAAGGCCACCCCTGCACAGCGCAAGGAACTGCTGAGCGAACTGCCACGCCTGATGCGGTCATTGACCGAAGGCATGGAGCTGGTGGGCTGGCCGCAGGACCAGCGGCGCGAGTTTTTCGGCCAGCTGATGCCCGCGCATGCCGAAGCGCTGAAAGCCACGGCCGGCCGTCAACTGGACATCAACCTGACCATGCGCCAGGTGGACGGTGCCTGGTCGCGCCCGCCACCGTCACGCACCGACCTGTCACCGGGTAACGGGGTGCCGGTGCTGCGCGATGTGCTGCTGCCGGTGAAGTTCAGCGACGAGGAGGCGGCCCGCATCGGTCTGGTTGAAGAAACCGCGGTGCAGTGGAACGGGCAGCTGGACATCGATGTGGACGACTTGGCGGCACAGGCCGAACAAGCCGCAGAAGCTGCCGAGGACGCCCAGGCCCAGTTGGCACCCGTGGCGCTGCCCGGCATGCCCGAGTGGGCCGTGGACGCCGACCCGTTGATCGGCCGTGAATTGGCCGATCAGGTGCAGATCGGTTTTGCCTACCAAATGCATGTGGAAGGCGAATGGCACAAGGTGCGGCTGTCCCATGTCAGCGCCGGGCGCAGCTTCTACATCTTCACGCGCGGCTCACGCCACCAAAAAACCATGTCGCTGACGCACCGCATGCTGGTGCGCCTGTGTGAGGCCGAACGCTTTCGTGCCATCGAAACACGCACGCTGCTGGAACGCGCCACCGTGCGCGCGCGCCAGCAGCTGGCTGAACTGGCCGCAGCTTCCAGAAGCTCGCCGCGCGCAGGATTGGGCCGCCTTCACTGATGCGCAGCCATCGGCTCTGATCAGGCTCCCACCAGCTGCCGCGCCATGCGCACCGCAGCCACCAGGCTGGCTGCGTCGGCCACGCCCTTGCCGGCAATGTCAAAAGCAGTGCCATGGTCGGGGCTGGTGCGCACAAAGGGCAAGCCCAGCGTCACATTCACGCCCTGCTCCACGCCCAGGTACTTCACCGGTATCAGGCCATGGTCGTGGGTCATGGCCACCACGATGTCGAATTCACCGCGGCGCGCGCGCATGAACACCGTGTCGGGTGCATAGGGGCCGCTGACCTGCAGGCCCTGCGCGGCGGCAGCCTGCACGGCGGGCGCGATGAAGCGAATTTCTTCATCGCCAAACAGGCCTCCTTCACCCGCGTGCGGGTTCAGGCCCGCCACTGCGATGCGCGGCCTTGTTTGCCCCCAGCGCGCCGCGGCGGCATGCGCAATCAGCAGGGTGCTCAGCACAGCATCAAAGTCCAGCGCATCCAAAGCCTTGCGCAGCGACAGATGGATGGTGACCAGCACCACGCGCAGTTCTTCATTGGCCAGCATCATGCGCACCGGCGGCGCGGCCTGCCCGGGCGCCGTGGCCAGGTGCTGCAGCATTTCGGTGTGGCCCGGAAAAGGCACGCCGGCCGCGGCCAGCGCTGCTTTGTGGATGGGAGCGGTGACGAGGCCTGCGCCCTGGCCAGCCTGCACCAGCTGCACAGCGTGTTCGATGCAGCGCGCAGCCGCTGCGCCGGCGCGGGCGTCTACACGGCCCCAGGGCAATTCAGCCAGACCGGGTGGCAGCCCCGGCGGCTGCAGCACCGGCAGGCAGCCAGCGGGCACATCAGCAGCGTGCGGCACGGTGTCGAACAGGGCCAGCATGGCCTGCCCCGGGCCGGGGTTCAGCACCTGGGCCGCACGGCGCAAGACCTGCACGTCGCCCACCACCACCACGTTGCCGAGATGACCTTGCAAGTGCGCACGCAGCACCGTCTCAGGCCCAATGCCGGCGGCGTCGCCCATCGTCAACAACAGGGGTGCACCCTTGCTCATGCAGGGTTGTC
>JANNMQ010000090.1:0-1927 GCA_031398045.1 Rubrivivax sp. | reverse complement strand
CAGCAGCTGCAGCACCCGTCCTGTTGGAAACCGGCACCGGCCGTCCGTCCTGGAAGCCGCGTTCGGGCCGGTGGCAGGTGGCGCAGCTGAAGTCGCCGCTGGCCGACAAGCGGGTGTCGAAAAACAGCGCACGCCCCCAGGCTACGGCTGCCGGGCGGCCCTCAGCACGGTTGCTGGCATCGCGTGCTGTGCTTTGGGGCCAAGGGCCGTGCGACAGGATGCGCAAACGCTCTTCGGCAGTGAAATGCAGCAGCGGCGCTTCGGCCGCAGCCGCTGGTGACGGCGACTGCACCATCACCAGCAAACCGACCCAGAAAACCGCGGTCAGCGCTGCCCGTGCAGCCCCCTGCAAGTTCATTCGCGCCCTTCAGCGCAGCAGCACGCTGTGCACCAACCGGTGCTTCTGCGCCGCCAACTCGGTGTCGAGCACCCATTCCCAACGCCCGGGCATGTGCCAGAGCAGGCCTTCTGCGCGCCAGCGGCCTTCGCCCAGCGCTTGCACGCTGGGGCGGTAGTTCATGCCGTGGCGGTGCTCGGGCATGTGGGCGTCCAGCCGCAACAGCCGCGCCTGCGTGGGGCACAGCGTGACCAGCAGCGCAAAGGGTTTGCCCACTTGCAAGGGGCTGGGCTCGGGCAGCCACCAGGCCTGCACCGCGCCACCGTCGATGCGCTGCGCGCCCACGGGCACAGCCACACACGGTGTGGTTGGCGCAAACGGCGAGTTTGCAGCCACCTGCGCAGAGGGGCTTGGCACAGCAGTAAGGCTTGGCTGTGCCTGTACGGAATTCAAGCTTGGCCAACCCACCAGGCCCACCCCACCCAGCGCAGTCAGCATGACGCCGGCGCACGCGCGCAGCCTGGCTGGTGCGCCATTCACGGTCATGGTGCCGATTTTTTCAGGCCCGCCGCCAGCGTGCCAAACAGGCGTTCGCCATTACCCTGCGCAATGCGTTCGGCCACGTCACGCGGCAACTCGGCCAGCCACTGGCGGGCCAGCCGCGCGTGTTCAGCCACGTAGTACCAGCGCTCGGGCGTGAAGGTGTCGGTGCCCAGCAAAAAGCGGTCTGGCAGTTCCAGCATCACCGCACGCCAGGCCGGGTCCAGCTTGCCGCCAGGCGCGTGGTCGCTGCGATAGGCCAGGTCCACCGCCAGCCGCGGGTACTTGCGCAGCATCTCGCGCACCTTGTCGGGGGCGTCAAAACCCGCGTGGGCCCACAAGATGCGCGCCTGCGGATCTTGTTTGAATTGCCTGTCGATCGCATCGGCGTCTGAATGTGAATGCAGCGCCAGCCCGTGCTGGCGCGCCAACTGCACCACGCGGCGCATCACGGCGCCATCGGCATCGGCGCCAAACACGTGGTATTCGCCAATGGCCACGTAGCGGTATCGGGCCAGGCGCTGTTCGAGGTGCGCTACCACCGTGCTGTCGTTGACCCAGCTGCCGATTTCGCCGCGTGTGCGGTAAGGGCGCAGCACCGGCAGCACCAGATCGGGCGCCTCATTGAACAACAACTGCGTGCCTTCATCGCTGCTGCTCGACACCATGGCGCGCTTCAAGCCAGCCTGCCGCATCAAGGCCACCGCCTGTTTGGGCGGCAAACGTTCCCAGGCGTCGTGGCTGTAGTGCAGGTGGGCGTCGAACAGCGGCAGCGCCCCTTCGGCAGCGGCGGCACCAGTCGCTACCCCCATGGCAGCGCACAGGGGTATCTGCAGAACCAGCAAGGCCCGTCGCACCGCATGCAGACGCTTGGACGGGCAGCCGGCCCAGAAGCTGGACGGGTGTAGGGGGGCAGGGGGCATCATGTGTTGAACCGTAGCAGCAGGTCGCGTGCTGAACATGCTAGCGGCTTACAACAACCCCGCTGGGCTTGGGCGCGCAGCAAGCAGCACTTTCTGAGTTGGTAGCGGCTGGGTCATTCCCAGCGGC
>JANNMQ010000066.1:0-7534 GCA_031398045.1 Rubrivivax sp. | reverse complement strand
CCTTCTCGAATAGGCTCTTCGTCGTCGACGACCAACACCATCTGCTGCAAATCAAACTGCATTGGACGGGTATCTGCGGGTGCCATGTCTTCCTGGATGCCGGGCAAGTCGCCAACCGGTATGCCGATGCGAAAGCGGGTGCCACGGCCCAGGATGGAAGCTACTTCAAGGCGGTGACCCAGCAGTGCAGCCAACCGCTTCACGATGGCAAGGCCCATGCCCAGGCCATGGCTACGGTCGCGCTCGGCACGACCCACTTGGTAAAACTCGTCGAAGATGAGGGGCAGTTCAGAGGGCCGGATGCCCACGCCGCTGTCCCAGATTTCGACGTTGATGCAGCTGCTGGTGGTGCGTGCCACCACCACAATGCCACCATGCGTCGTGTACTTGATGGCGTTGTGAATCAGGTTGCCCAGCATGCGCTCAAGCAATTGAGCGTCGCTGTTAACGGACTTGCCGCCCGGCGAAAAGCGAAGTCCGAGGCCGGCAAATTCGGCCTGTCCTGCGTACTGCATGTGAAGGCGGCGGAACATGTCACGCAGTGGAAAGGTTTCGATCCTCGGCTCAAGTGCTCCCGAGTCGAGCTTTGAGATGTCGAGCAGTGCCGTGAATGAGCGTTCAAGTCCGTCAACTGCCCGTGTCAGATTGCGGGCCAATGGTTCGTCGGGTGTCTGCATGAGCCTGCGCTGAAGGGTGACTGCAAAGAGGCCCAAGGCGTGCACGGGCTGGCGCAGATCGTGGCTGGCTATGGCCAAGAACCTGCTTTTTTCCCGGTCCATCCTCCAAGCTTCATCGCGTTCGCTTTCGTACATTTTTTGAAGGTCGGTACTTTCAATCAGCGCGTGCGTGTTCTGGTGCCAGCGCTGGTTGAGCGCCAAAGCCACTGCAAATGCCAACAGGCTGCTGATACCGCCAGCGACCCACCAATGCCCGCTTGCGCTGACAGCGAACACACTGATACCGGCCCATAGCGCAGCAACAGCCATGCCTGCCGCCGCTATCAAGTTGACCGACAGCCAGGCCGCGCTCGCGACTGCAAAGGCCATCACCATGGTGGCTGCCAACGGGCGTTCTTGGGCACACACCAACCACGGTGCAACCATCAGGCTCAGGCTTAACAAAAGGCTTGCCTGCGTTGTCGAGTTCAACCAGGCTGAATGCGAGGTACGCCGATGCAACAACCATGCACCGCTGATGGTGATGGCTGCCAAGGCCGACCACTGACCCAGTGCCCCAGACCTGCAGATGAGCAAATCTTGGGCGCACAGCACAGCACCCAACGCCGCCAAAGTCAGTCCGATGCCGGGCAACGCCAGCCGGAAGCTTGTTGTGGCAGCGTCCAGGACGCGTCTTTTTATCGCGCGCCGCTCAACCGTGCGCCCCCGTTGAGGCTGGCCGGTGGCAAGGTCGCCAGGGCCCACCACGGCAACATGGCGGGACCAAGACAGCCCCGGCCTTGAGGGTGACGAACCTTGCTGGCTGCCCGGTTCATCCATGAGCCAGCACCGCCCGGCCCAGTCGGCCTAACGAAAAAGACTGATCAAGTGCGAACGAGAGCGGACGTCCAAGGCGAGCAGCAGAGATGACACGTAGTTTTTGACGGTTCCCAGCGACAGGTGGGTCGACTGGCTGATCTCTTGGTTGGTGCAGCCAGACAGCACCAGTTCAAGAATTTCCAGATGGCGAAGACCCAGTTCCGACACGCGGTCGTACATGGCGGAGGATGCCATGCGCGGAAACGTGTTGCCCGCGGATGAGACCGTTCGCACACCAGGCACGCCATGCGGCCAAAGCAGCGCCACCAAGGTGTCATGCATTTGTGCTGACTGCGTACCTTTGCAGACATATCCGACTGCGCCCATGGCCCGCGCTTGGCGAATCACGAACTCATCTTGTGTGCCACTGAAGACCGCCACTCTTGCGCCGGGATGGGTATGGAGAAACACACGCAGTCCCTGCAGACCCTTGCAGTCGGCCAAGTTAAGGTCCAGCAGCACGGCGTCAATATCCCCGGCCTCGCCGTAGATGCGCAGGGCGTCCTCCAGCGAGCCAGCTTCCAGCCAATTGATGGGAGTGCCTAAAAGCTCGAAGTAGGTCGTCTTTACGCCGACACGCAGCAGCTCGTGATCATCCACCAACAGCACCTTTCGGTGTGGCGTCACGGCTCTCTCATGAATGTTCGCACTTTGGAGTTGCATTGGGCCCGCTATCAGCGTCATCGTTTCGAATTGTGACCATTCGAAACGGTTCGTGCATCATTCTTGTTAGGGATGCGTCTGCCGATATTTGCTTGCAGCGAGACGACGCCAAACAGTCTCAAAACATGGCAGCAGGAGCCTGACTGCGTGCGATCTGCAAGACACACGTCGAGATGCGGGTTCGGCGTGCACCCTCTGCCGCGGCTGGCAGTGGGACGTCCAAGCGGCACCGCCGCGAAGCGTTCGATCTCAGGCGTCGGTTCGCGTCCAGTTCGTGTTACGGGCCACGGGCAGTGTCGCAGCCGGGCAGCAATGCCTTTGCTGCCTCGATGCGCAGGGCCAGGTCCAGACTTTGGTCGTTCATGACCTCGAGCAAGAAGCGCCTGGGATCCAGCGAGGCAGCCGTCTGCACTGCGGTCGTTGTTTCCATTCCGGATGTGGGTGGAACTGCGTCCGAACTGAGTTGCTTGAAGGCCGACTCGAACGCCGCCGGTGTGATGCTCTTCAGCGGCGCCAACAACTGCGCTTGGCCTTCAGGGTTGGGTGGGACATCGAGCCAGGGTGCGTCGGCGAACATCGGCACCAGATCGGACGCGACAAAAACCGACCACTGGCCGCTGTCGGCTTGCAAGGCAGGTACCGGCCGGGCATGCACCGGCGTGCCCTGTGGCGAGACAGCCAACGCGGGCAGCATGGCCACACGGGCGGGTGCAATGGCGCCCAGGTAGCGGCGCCGCAGGGCGTCGAGAAAGGCCCCCGCTTGCATCGCTGGCACCGGCTCCAGCAGCGAGAACCAGAGCTGAAAACCGTCGCTGCCGTTGACCGCGATGGCTGGCGCGGGCAACGCCAGATCAGCCTGAACGCCGCCCCACACGGCCGCCAGCACGACCCAGTCGGCCGGTCTGGCCAGTTCCAGCACCATCGCCCGCACGCGCCCCTGCGCATCGACCAAGCCGCGGGCGTCGAGATCCAGGTCCGGGCGGGTGTTGGCCTGGGGCCCATAAAGGCGCTGCAGTTCCCGTTGCAATCGGTTCATGGCGGGGTTTGTGGAACGACGTTGAGGGGCAGGCCGACTCTAGTTGCCGGCGGGCCGGATCAACACGTCGCCGCATGAAATGATGCGGCATGTCACTGAGTCCCGAAGACCTGCAACACATCGCCGCACGCACCCTGGCGCACTACGAGCAGCAGGCCCAGAGTTACTGGGAAGGCACGCGCGACCATGACGTCAGCCAAAACATCGCGGCGCTGCTGCAGCACATCCCCGGGCCACCGCCTTTTGACCTGCTGGACTTCGGCTGCGGGCCCGGACGCGACCTGCACACCTTCAAGGCGCTGGGGCACCGCGCCGTGGGGCTGGAGGGCGCGCCCAGCGCGGCGGCACGGGCGCGCGCCCACAGCGGCTGCGAGGTGCTGGAGCAGAACTTCCTGCACCTCGAACTGCCGGCGCAGCGCTACGACGGTGTGTTTGCCAATGCCGTGCTGTTCCATGTGCCGCGCCAGGTGCTGCCGCAGGTGCTGCGACAACTGCAGGCCTGTCTGCGGCCGGGCGGCGTGCTGTTCAGTTCCAACCCGCGCGGCGGCGGCCAGGAGGGCTGGAACGGTGAGCGCTACGGCGCCTTTCACGACTGGCCCACCTGGCGCGCCTTGGTTGCGGCGGCTGGCTTTGACGAGTTGGATCACTTCTACCGCCCGTCGGGCCTGCCGATCGAGCAACAGCCCTGGCTGGCGAGTGTGTGGCGCAAGCGCTGAGCCGTGGCGCCACGGCTGACCTCGAGGGTGATGCGCCGGTGCGGATGGCAGGTGGCGGGCTCGGCCTGATGCCACGCGGGCGGGGGCCGCGGCGCATGCAGAGTGGCAGGCCACCGCCCAGCATGAGTCGGACGCGCGATGCCGTGTGCGCAGCCGCTGGCACGGCCCGCCTTCCACTTCGGCTGCGCCCTGGTCGGTGATCGCCTTATCCTGCAGCCCATGCCTGCATCCACCCTTGCACCGCCCGATGAGCCGGCCGATCTGGCGGCCCGGATGGCCCCAACGACCCTGACGACCCCATCGGCCTCTGCTGCCTCTGCTGCCGCTGCCGTGCCTTCAGCAGCTGCGCCCGCTTCTGTTGCAGCCGCCCCAGCCGATCTGCGCCCCACCTTCGACCGCCTGGGCCTGGGGCCCGAGCTGGTGCGCGCCGCAGCGGCGGCGGGCTGGCAGCGTGCCAGTGCCATCCAGGCCGCGGCGATTCCTGCGGTGCTGGCCGGGCGTGACGTGCTGGGCCAGGCGCCCACCGGTTCGGGCAAGACGGCCGCCTTCCTGTTGCCGGTGCTGCAGCGCCTGCTGCTGGCACCCGGCGCTGCCGACGAGCGCCCGCGCCGCCTGCGCGCCCTGGTGCTGGTGCCTACGCGCGAACTGGCCGCGCAAATTGCAGCGGCGGCGCTGGCGCTGGCGCCGCGCCTGAAGACGGTGCTCGCCGTGGGCGGGCTGTCCGTCAACCCGCAGATGCGGGCCCTGCGCGGCGGTGCCCACCTGTTGGTGGCCACGCCGGGTCGTCTGCTGGACCTGACGCGCCAGAACGCCGTGCAACTGCGCGACCTGGAATGCCTGGTGCTGGACGAAGCCGACCGCCTGCTCGACGAAGGCTTTGCCGACGAGACGCAGCGTGTGCTGGCGCTGGCACCGCGCCTGCGCCAGACCCTGCTGTTCAGCGCCACCTTCGACGCCGGGGTGCAGGCACTGGCCCGGCGGGTGCAGCGCGACGCGCTGATCGTGCGCGCCGACGCGGCCCCTGCCGCCGACCGGCCAGCGGCGGCGTGCGGCGAAAGCCGCGCTGCCCGCGCTACCCGCACTGCCAGCGCGGCCTCGGCACCGTCTGCCGACGCGGTTGCCGAACGGGCTGCGCATGCGCACATCACCCAGCGGGTGATCGTGGTGGACACCGCGCGCCGCACCACGTTGCTGCGCCATCTGTTGCGCACCCACGCGTGGCCGCGCGCGCTGGTGTTCGTGGCCACGCAGCACACCGCCGACCACCTGGCCGACAAGTTGCGTCAGGGCGGCTTCGCTGCCGCCGCGCTGCATGGCGACCTCAGCCGGGGTCGGCGCCTGGAGGTGCTGTCCGACCTGCAAGGCGGCCGCATCAGCGTGCTGGTGGCCACCGACCTGGCCGCGCGGGGCATCGACCTGGTGGCCCTGCCCGTGGTGCTGAACTTCGACCTGCCGCGTTCAGCCACCGACTACACCCACCGCATCGGCCGCACCGGGCGGGCTGGCGTGCAGGGGCTGGCCATCAGCTTCGTGTGCGGCGACGCGCCGGGCAGCGAAGCGCACTTCAGGCTGATTGAAAAACGTCAGGGCCTGCGCGTGGCCCGCGAGCAGCAGCCGGGCCACGAGCCGCGCGCCGTGCTGCCGCCGCCGCCCGCCGAGGGCCATGGCGGGGTCAAGGGCCGTCGTCTCAGCAAGAAAGACAAGCTGCGCAGCGCCCGTGCGGCTGCCGCTGCGGATGCCGCTGCGGATGCCGCCACCCCGGTTGCGGCGGCAGAGCCCCGCACGCCGCTTCCGCGATGAAAACAGCCCCCCCGCTTCTGAAGGGCCGCCAGGTCTGCCGGCCCTGGCGCACAGCCGCTGCTACTCCAGCCGCATCTCGCGGATGACCGGTCTGAACTGGTCCATCTGCCGGCGCAGGATCGCGTCTTGCTCCGCCGCTGGCGAGCCGATGGCATCGGCCCCCAATTCGCTGAGCCGCCTGGCCACTTCGGGGTGACGCACCGCGGCGGCCACTTCGCGCTGCAGGCGGTCGATGATGTCTTTGGGGGTCTTGGCCGGCGCAAAGATGCCGTTCCAGCCTTCCAGCTCCAGTGCCGGGTAACCCAGTTCACGCACGGTGGGCACGTCGGGCAACGACGCGATGCGCTTGGATGCCGTGGTGGCCAACACGCGCAGCGTGCCGGCGCGAATTTCGGCCAGTGACGACGACAACTGATCGCCGCCAACCTGGATGCGACCGGACAGCAGTTCCTGTTTCAGCGGCGCCGCACCCTTGTAGGGGATGTGCGCCATTTCAACTTTGGCGTCGCGCTTGAAGGCTTCACCCAGCACATGCATGGCCGACCCCGGGCCGGTGGAGCCGTAGTTGTATTGAAGGCTCTTGTTGGCACCCAGCAGCGTGGCCAGCTCGCGCAAGTCCTTGGCAGGCACGCTGGGATGTGCGGTCAGCACAAAAGGCACATACACGGCGATCGAGACGCCCGCGAAGTCGCTTTCCGCGTTGAAGGGCGAGCGGTTGGCCAGGGTCTGGGCCACCGACGACAAAGGGAAAGTCAGGTTGTGCATCAGCAAGGTGTAGCCATCGGGCGCAGCCTTGGCCACGGCGTCGGCACCGATGGCGCCGCCCGCGCCGCCTTTGTTTTCCACGAGCACGGGCTGGCCCATGGATTCGCTCATGCGCTGCCCGACCAGGCGTGCCACCAGATCGGTGGTGCCGCCGGCAGGGAACGGCACGATGATCTTGATGGGCTTGTTGGGGTAGGCCTGTGCCTGCGCGTTGTGCCATGGCGCCAGGGTCGTGACGGCCACGACGGCAGCCACCAGCGCGGCAAAAGTGGTGCGGGTTGGTTTTTGATTGCTGAACACGGTTGTCTCCGGTTGTTGAAGTTCAAGTTGCCCTGGCGAGCCACCGTTTACCGTCACACCTTGCCACCCGCCTTCAACCACCACACCGGCAGTTGGGTGCAGTCAGCCCCTGCCAGGCCCTGGGCCGAGGCCTGTTCCAGGCTCTGCAGGGTTAGCGCCGCCAGCGGCAGGCGCACCTGGCGCTGCGCGGCCTGGGCCAGCATCGCGCGCAGGTCTTTGCTCATCGTGGCCAGGTCCACACTGACACTGCCGTCGGCCGTGCCGGCCAGCGCCTTGGCGATCATCGGGCCGCGGGCCTTCAGCATGTTGGGGCCACCCGAGGTGTCGGCCAGGATGTCCACCACACGCGCCGGGTCCAGGCCCAGCGGCTGCAGCAGCGACAGTGCCTCCGACAGCGTTTGCCAGTACACCATCAGCGGCAGGTTGATGGCCAGTTTCATGGTCGCCCCGGCACCCAGCGCGCCCACGTGTTCCACACGCCGGCACAGCAGGCCCAGCAGTTGGCCTGCGCGCGCCAGGTCAGCGGCGTCGCCACCGACAAAGCCCAGCAGCTTGCCTTCAGCCGCCGGGCCCACGCTGCCGCCCACGGGACACTCCAGAAAGCGCGCGCCAGCGGCGGTCACCTGGGCACCCAGCGCTTGGGGTTTGGCCGGTTGCACGGTGCTCATGTCGATGAACAGGCGGCCCTGCACGGGGGCTGACAGCAGGCCATCGGCAGC
>JANNMQ010000049.1:0-9163 GCA_031398045.1 Rubrivivax sp. | reverse complement strand
CTGCGCAGCTTTGCACTGCAAGACCTGGCAGCGCAACATGTGTCGGAAATGGCGCGCAAGGCGGTGGTGGAAAGGCTGGGCGAAAAAGCCTACACCGAGGGCGTGCGCGTGTTCACCACGGTGCTGTCCGATGACCAGCGCGCGGCGCACAATGCGCTGCGTCGTGCCGTTATCGTGCATGAACGCAAACAAGACTGGCGCGGCCCCGAGTCGCAGGAAACCCTGCCGTCGGACCCGGTGGAAGCCGAACAAGTGGCCTCGCAGTTGCTGAAAGACGGGCGTGACGATGAAGACCTGCGGCTGGCCATTGTGCTGGCGTCTTCGCCCAACGAGGTGACGGCCAAACTGGCCAGCGGCGAAATCGTCAAAGTGCAGGCGTCCACCATGCGCTGGCTGCGCAACTACCTGCTGCCGGAAGCCTCAGCCAAACTGGCCATCCGGCGTGGTTCTGTGCTGCGCTTGCTGCAGCAGCAGCTGAAGGGCCGGCCGCAGGAATGGGTGATCACGCAGTGGCCACAAGCCGAAGCCGCTTTTGTGTCCATGGACCCGGCCACCGGCCGCATCCGCGCACTGGTGGGCGGGTTTGATTTCAACCGCAACCAGTTCAACCGCGCCGTCAGTGCAGCGCGGCAGCCGGGCTCGGCCTTCAAGCCGTTTCTGTATTCGGCCGTGCTCGAACATGGCCTGATGCCCGAGACGCTGGTCGACGACCTGCCGCTGGTTAACAGCGACGGCACGCTGCCAAGCTGGAACCCGCAAAACAGCGACAACAAGTTCTCTGGCGAAATCACCCTGCGTGAAGGCCTGGTGCGTTCGAAGAACTTGGTCAGCGTGCGGCTGCTGCAGCAGCTGGGCCTGCGCCACGCACGCAACTGGATGGAGCGCTTTGGCTTCAACATGGAGCAGCAACCGAGCGACCTGACACTGGCCCTGGGCACCGGCAGCGTCACGCCGGCGCAGCTGGCCAGTGGCTACGCGGTGTTCGCCAATGGTGGTTACCGGGTTACACCGGTGCTCATCGAGCGCATCGTCGACGCCCAAGGCACCGTGCTGTTCCAGGCACCGCCGCCGGCGCCCCTGCAAGAGTCGGCACGTGCCATACCGGCGCGCAATGCTTTCATCGTCAACACCTTGTTGCGTGACGTGGCGCAACGGGGTACGGCCGAACTGGCGCAGCGCACGCTGAAACGGCGCGATATCTACGGCAAGACCGGCACCACCAACGATGCCGTGGACGCCTGGTTTGCAGGTTTTGCACCGGGTGTGGTGGCGGTGGCCTGGATGGGCTACGACGAACCGCGCAGCCTGGGTGAACGAGAAACGGGCGGCGGCCTGGCTTTGCCCATCTGGATAGAAGCAGTGGGTTCGATGATCGAAAACGTAGCGGTAGTACCGCTGAACCCACCGCCGGGTATCGCCTCTGTCGGCAATGACTGGCGTTATGCTGAATACGCCAACGGCGGTTTTAAGGGCCGTATCGGCCCGCCAAAACCCGTGGCACCCCCGGTAGCGGCGCCCGCTAGCGACGAATCAGCCGCCGCACCGCTGGCGCCGTCTTCAGCGACGCCGGGGCGCTGAAGACAGCCAGGATCCGAGCGTCTTTTTAAACCTGCCGAGTGGCGCGTCAAAACGCGTCCGATCTGGGCACGGGCCACTGGCATGAAGTCGCTGTCGATGCCGACGACCATGACGGTGCCGATGTGCGCGAAGCGACTGATGTCGTTGCTGGCACCCCTGCAAAGCTTGATGTCGGCACCGTGCTTGGCTGCTGCGTCAGGCAGGAAGCGACAGAACGAATGGTGTAACACAGCCCGGCAGGGCTTAAGGCAGCGTTAAGCCGGCCGGCTTTTATGATGGCCGGCAGGCCCTGTTGGGCCGCCCCACGATGCGCATCCTTTTGGTTGAAGACGACACCATGCTGGGCCGTGCCACCCGCGCCGGGCTGGTGGGCGCGGGCTTTGCCGTGGATTGGGTGCAGGACGGCCACGCCGCCGAGCTGGCGCTGGCCGATGCCGGGGCCGCCCGCCCGGGCGGCGGCGCGCACGAGCTGGTGGTGCTCGACCTTGGCCTGCCGCGCCAGGACGGCATGGTGCTGCTGCGCGCCTGGCGCGCCCGCGGCGTGCAGGTGCCGGTGCTGGTGGTGACCGCGCGCGATGCCGTCGCCGACCGCATCCAGGGCCTGCAGGCCGGCGCCGACGACTATGTGCTCAAGCCCTTCGACCTGGACGAGCTGATCGCCCGCGTGCGCGCGGTGCTGCGCCGCCGCAACGGCCAGGCCGCGCCGGTGTTGGCGTGCGGCACGCTCACGCTCGACCCTGTGCGCCACACCGTGGCGTTGGCGGGCCAGCCGGTGGCGCTGTCGCCGCGCGAATTTGCATTGCTCGAAGCGCTGATGCAACGGCCCGGCGCGGTGCTGTCGCGCCAGCGGCTGGAAGACAGCATCTACGGCTGGGGCCAAGAGGTGTGCAGCAACGCGGTGGAGGTGCACCTGCACAGCCTGCGGCGCAAGCTCGGGGCCGACCTGATCCGCAACGTGCGCGGCGTGGGCTACCGCGTGGGGCTGCCATGAGCCTGCCCGGCCGCCCGAAAGGCGAATACCGCAGTGCGCAGCACGAAGGTACACCAGTGAGCCGGCCGGGCCGCACCGGGTCGGGCCGCAGCCGCCGCGGCATGACCGCGGCGCGATAAACCAACGCAGCGCCATGAACCACTCGCTGCGCCGCCGCCTCATCACCGGGGTGCTTGCCACGCTGGCCTTGGGCTGCCTGCTGCTGATGGTGCTGACCTACCTGCTGACGCTGCGCGAGATGGAGGAAACCTTCGACGAGCACCTGAAGCAGGTGGCACTGTCCGTGGCGGTGTCCCGGCCGCCCGCAGCGCATGCCGTGCCCACGGCGCCGGTGTTTGGCACCGAGGTCGCCGACGACGAAGAAGGCTTCGACTTCCTGACCCTGGTGTCGGCCCTCGATGGCCGGCTGGTCTTCAGTTCCGACCCCTTGGTGCGGCAGCCCTTCGCGCTGCAAGCGGGTTTCACGGCAGCGGCGGCGCGCGGCGTGGCGTGGCGGGTTTACACGGTGGTCGGCAAAGCTGAGGTGGTGCAGGCGGCCCAGCGTGTGGCGGTGCGTGAAGACCTGGCCCTGGACGCCGCGTTGCAACAGCTCACGATGCTGCTGGTGTTGACGGTCTTGATCGCGCTGGCGCTCGTTTTTGCACTGCGGCGCGGCCTGGCACCGCTGGACCAAGTGGCAGCCGAGTTGGCGCTGCGACGCGACGGCTCGCTCGATGCGCTGGCCACCGCGCCGCAGCCGGCCGAGCTGCGCCCGCTGGTGTTGGCCATCAACAGCCTGATGCAGCGGCTGGGCAGCGCACTGGATGGCCAGCGCATCTTTGTCGCCGACGCGGCGCACGCGCTGCGCACGCCAGTGGCCGCGCTGCGTCTGCAACTGCAGTTGCTGGAGCGGGCGCCCGACCCTGCGGCACAGCGCCAGTGCCTGGACGAACTGCGCGGCGGCATCGGCCGCTCGCAGCGCCTGATCGAGCAACTGCTGATGCTGTCGCGCAGCGGCGCCGCCACGCTGGCGCTGAACGAAGCGGTCGACCTGGCTGAGCTGGTGCGCAGCGTGGTCGGCCAGCGCAGCGTGCAGGCCGAGCGCAAGGGGATCGACTTGGGGGCCGAGACACTGCATGCGGCCAGCGTCGTCGGCGAGCGCGACCAGCTGGAGGTGCTGCTGGGCAACCTGGTGGACAACGCCCTGGCCTACACCGCTGCCGGCGGGCGCGTGGATGTGGTGGCCACCCGGCTTGTGCCAGCGGCAGGCGGCGCGGGCGTGGCTGCACTGTGCGTGATCGACAACGGGCCGGGCATCCCCCCGGCCGAGCGTCAGCGTGTCTTCGACCGCTTCTACCGTGGCGCCAGTGCCAACGCCAGTGCCGGCGCCAGCGCCAACAACGGCCACAGCGCCGCTAACCCCGGCCAAGCGCCCGGCTCGCCCGGCTCGCCCGGCTCGCCCGCTACGTCCGCTACGCCCGATACAACTGGCAGTGGCCTGGGCCTGGCCATCGTGGCCACCATCGCCCAGCGGCATGGTGCCAGCGTCTCGCTGCACGATGGCGCTGGCGGGCAGGGCCTTGAAGTGCGGGTACTGTTCAACTCGCCGCAGCCCAGCCCCTAACTTTCATAACCTCCGTGGCCAGGCACGGGATCATGAAAATAACAGAAGTTAACGCCAAGTGTGCACGGCACGCAGCCACAGCGCGCGGCCCACCGGATCGGTCAGGCGCGGGTCGAAGTTTTGCTGCAGCGTGGCGTCCTGGGCGCTGTAGGGTGGCGCGCGGTTGTACAGGTTGTTCAGGCCCACGCTGAGGCTCAGGCCAGTGCTGACTGTGTAGGCCACCGAGGCATCCACCAGCGCGTAACTGCCAACCTGGCGTGCACCGTCCTGGTCGCGGTAGTGCGACTTGTAGCGCTGCGCCAGCGCCAGCGCCCAGGCACCACGCTGCCAGGTGCCCTGCACCAGATGCTGCCAGCGCAGCACCGGCATGTCGCCGGCAAAGCGGCCCACGCTGGCGCTGTAGGGCCCGTCTGGTTCAAGCTGGTGGTCATGGCGTGCCATGCGGCTGGCCTCGAAGCTGAAGCCAAACTGGCCCAGCAGCGTCGGGCTCGAAGCCCAGGCGAGCGACAGGTCCAGGCCCTGCGCTTTCACGCCCCCGAGGTTCTGGATCGGCGTGTCGATGTAGGCGATGAGGTCGGCACCGGCGGCGTTCAGGCAGTCGCCGTAGCGCTCGCGTTGGGCCGGTGCCAGCTGGCTGCAACGCACGATGCGCTGGGCGTGGCGCAGTGGCTCGTTGAACACCGCCAGGTCGGACAGCTTGTCGATAACGCCGCGCAAGTGCAGGCGCCACAGGTCGATGCCCGCCGACCAGCCCCTGGCCGGCTCAACGCGCAGGCCCAGCGCCAGGTGGCGCGACGATTCCGGGCGCAACGAGCCAGCGCCCACGCCAGCAGCCACCGGCCCACTGCTGCGCTGCCCAAAAGGGCGCGCGCACACCAGGGCTGCGGCCACACCATCGGCAGCCACACCGCCAGGGCACAGCAGCGGGTCGTCATGCTGGGCGCCGGTCGTGGCCAGCCGCGCCGGGGCGTGCACTTCATACAGCGTAGGGGCTCTGTAGTCGCGGCTGGCCGACAGCCGAACCAGCAGGCCAGGCCGGGCGCGCCAACCCAGCCCGAAGCCCAGGCTGCGCACGGGGCCGCTGTCGCTGCTGTGCTCTTGGCGGGCCGCCAGTTTCAGTGTTAGCCCCGGCGCGAGCGGCGCCACCACCTCACCCAGCACGGCATGCACCTGGCGTTGACCGCGCACATCGCTTGCAAACTCCAGTGCCGAGTCGACCAGCAAAGCGGCGTTGGGGCTGAGCTGGTAGCGGAAGTCCTCACGCCGGGCTTCGATGCCCAGCGCCACCGCCAGTGCCCCGCCAGCCAGGGGCAGCGCGTCAAGGCCGATGCGGGTGTCGATGCTCGTCACGTCACCACGCGCTTGCAGCAGCGGGCCCGTCAACTGGCTGGCTTGCAGCGCGGCCTGGCCAGCGGCGGTCTGCGCGCCGAAGGGGTTCAAGCGGCCATCGAGCAGAGCCTCTTGCACACGCGCGGCGTCCAGGTGGCCGCTGACCAGCCGGTCGCGCGCGGTGCTGCGTGTATGGCTCAACGCCGCACGGTAATTGAAGGCCGCGAGCGGCCCGTCCAGCGGCCCTTCCAACGCCGCCAGCAGGCGCTGCGCTGTGGCCTGCGTGGCGTGGGTGCGTGGGCCGGCGGGTGCGATCAACCAGTTCACAACACCGCCGTCGCCCACACCTTCGAACGACCTGCTCGGCCGGCCGGCAATCCAGAACGGGCTGCTCTCGGGCAGCACCATGGTGGCGGGTGTGGCGGTGTCGCGGTTGTGCGTGCGGTTCTGCGCGTGCAGAGCTTCAAGCGTGGCGTTGTGACGGGCACCCAGCACACCATGCGCCTGGCCCAGCAGCGTGAGCTGTTGGTTGCGGGGGATTAAATCGACGTCGCGCATGAAGTTGTGGCCGCAGGTGCCGCGCAGCGCATCGGGTAACGAGCGCGGCGGTGCACAGCCGGCGGCCAGGCTGGGCTCAAAACCGTCCAGATCGCCAGGAAAGCTGGTGCTGCGGGCACGCGCCTGCGGCAGGCCAGGGCTGGCAAAAGCGCGCTCGGCGCCAGCCAGGGCCTGCTGCTGGCGCACGTCGAGCGCCAGCAGTGTTTGCCAGCCCTCAGCGCCTTGTGGGCCCAGGCCAGCGACGATGGACACGCGCCGGCTGGCGCCACCCGGCCCCTGCGCCTGCTCGGCCTGCGCCGCTGCTTCGACACCGGCCAGGTCGCGACGCAGAATGAAGTTGATGACGCCGGCGATGGCGCCACTGCCGTGCTGCGCAGAAGCGCCTTCGCGCAGTACCTCGATGCGGTCAATGGCCGCCAGGGGGATGGCATGCAGGTCCACCGCGCTCGCGTCGTAGGCGTGGTTGGCCAGGCGCCGGCCGTTCAGCAGCACCAGGGTCTTGTCGGCACCCAAGCCGCGCAGGTCGGCCTCGGCCATGCTGCCGCTGAACTCACCCACACCTTGACTCAGACCCTGCCCCGACTGGTTGGCGGCGATGCGGCGCAGCGCTTGCTCGGCAGTGGTGATGCCAGCGCGCGCCAGGTCGGCCGCGCGGATCACGCTGAGGCCGGGGCGCGCATCATCACTGCTCGCAGCCAAGGCCTGGCCCGCGATCTCAACCCGCTGCACGGTCTGCGCGGCCGGCGCTGGCGCCACCAGCAGGCCGGCCATAGTGGCGGCAAACGCTGGCCACCCGTACGGTAAGCGGCAGGCCAACAACAGCGGGTACGGCGGCATCGCGGCATGATAGGTCGCAACCTGCCGCCGACCCGGCCGGCCCGCTGGCAGCGCGCCGTTACGGCCCAGCGGCCGTGCGGCCGTGCCGGACCTGACGCACGTCAGCGACCGTTCAGGCCGTGTGCATGCGCCGCCTGGCCACCACCGCCAGGCCCAAGCCCAGCGTCAGATAAGCTGCTGGTTCGGGCACCGCCGAGGTCACGAAGTGCCCCACCGACAGCGTCTGGTTGCCACCGGCCTCGATCGCCAGCACCTCCCACTCGTATACCGAGTCGGGCAGCAGAAAGCCGCCAGGAACCGCCATGCTGGTGGCCGTGGCGGGCATCATGATGTCGAGCACGAGCTTGGGAATGGCCGCGATGCCCGAGCCGGGTTTGACCACCAGCACCTGGTAACCAACGATGGGGCTGCCGTTCGGTGCGGGCACCGGGTTCCACTGCACCACCGTGTGGTTAGGGTCAACCTCGGCGTCTTCACCGGGCGACACCAACTGCGGCCCGTCGGGGATGTTGTGCGTGAAGCGCGCGCTGCCCAGCAGCGTGTCGCCGTTGAGGCCCTCGCCCTGCACGCGGTAGTCACCGACCGGAAAGCGCTGCAAAAATGCGGCCAGGCTCAACTGGCTGAAGCTGGGCTCGGCACTCTCCATGAAAAACTCGGTGCCGCCCTGCAGCCCGACCCGCCCGCTCGTCACGGCGCTGAAGACGCGGGTGCCCATAGGATCAAACACTTCCATCGTCTTCCAGGGATCGGCGTCGATGAAGAGCTGGATGCCGACGTCGCCGTCGGTGGCGTTGAGTTCGATCTTCATGCGGGCGTCCTTGAGCGGGATCACGGCGGCCAGGGCCGACGCGCTCAGGACACCCGTCAACAGGGCGGCGCCCACGGCGCGGGCCGCGCTCAGGCGGCGGCAAACAGATGCAGTCTTTTTCATGGTGGCAACTCCTGGTGGTATGGGCTCGGTGAGACCCCCAGTGACGTTGCGGTCCAGCGATGCAGGTGCTACGCGGGGCGCCGTGGGGTCAGGCTGGCGGCCCGAAGACACTGTGGTCGAGCCGGACTTAAGGCTCACTTAGCCACCAAGGCCCCAGGCTGGCGAACTGAATCTCTTCGTCCACACCCTCTCAGTCCACGTTAGGAGCGATGGCCTCGGCGTAGTCCACCAGCGCGCCCAGCAAATCTTGCGCACGGTCGTTACCTTGTTCAGCGGCGGTCTCGGCCAGTTCGTCAATGCGCTGCAGGTACTGCGCAAGACTCAGGCCACCGCCCTCGCCCGCATGCAGGCGCGCGCTGCAGTGGGCCAACCAGGCGGCTTGCTCTTCGCTGTTCAGCGTGTGCGCGTAGTTGCGCGCGCGGTAGCGGAACAGCAGCTCCTGCAGGCGCGGGTCGGCAAAGGCCGGCCGCTTATTTGTCAAGGTTCTGGCCAGCAAATCGGGCGCCAGTTCACGCAGGCGCTGCAGCTGGCGCCGGTCTTCGGGGCCGATGAAACCACCGTACAGGTCTTCGTCCACGTCGACGGGTGTGTCGGCTTTTTGACGTGCGAAGACCTGCGGCCACAGTGCGTCCAGGCTGCGGCCCAGCGCGGCTGCTTTCTGTGCATGCTCCAGCGCCTGCGGCACGTTCAGTTGCCAGCGTTCGACTGCGCCGCCCAGCACCTTCAGCTGGCTCATCACCACCGGTGACTTGTTGATGTGGATGGTCTTGATGGGCAGGCGCTGTTCACCCGCCGGCAGCTCGTCCTGGCGCGTAAACAAACGCCGGCGCACGGTGTCGGCGTCCAGCGCGGCCAGCTCGCTGGGGTCGTGCGCCAGGTCCCAAACAATGATTTCGTTTCGATTCGTGGGGTGCGCCGCCAGCGGCCACACCACAGCCAGGCAACCACGTTCCACCGGGTACATGCCGGACAGGTGGGCAAAAGGCTTGTCGATGCCGATTTCGGCCAGCACCGCGTCTTTGCGGCGCAGCTTCAGGCAGAAGTCCCACAACCGCGGCTGCTGTTGTTTCACCAGGCGTGCCAGCGCCAGCGTGGCACGCACGTCAGACAGCGCGTCGTGCGCGGCGGCATGGGCCAGCCCGTTGGCGGCAGTCAGGTGTTCCAGCTTGAACGAGGGCCGGCCCTTGAAGTCGCCGGTTTCATGCACCGGCCACTGGATGCCTTCGGGCCGCAGCGCCCAGGTGCAGCGCACCACGTCCAGCAGGTCCCAGCGCCCGCAGCCGTTTTGCCACTCGCGTGCGTAGGGGTCGATCAGGTTGCGCCAGAACAGGAAGCG
>JANNMQ010000040.1:0-4279 GCA_031398045.1 Rubrivivax sp. | reverse complement strand
TTCCATGAAAGGCTGGTGGGCCGCATGGTGGCCAAGGGTTATGAGCTGGACTACGCCGAACGCATCTTCAAGCAGATCCAGGGCTTCGGCGAATACGGTTTCCCGGAAAGCCACGCCGCCAGTTTTGCGCTGCTCGTGTATGTCAGCGCCTGGCTCAAGCGGCACCACCCCGACGCTTTTTTGGCCGCCCTGCTGAACAGCCAGCCGATGGGCTTTTACGCACCCGCGCAACTGGTGCGCGACGCCCGTGAACATGGTGTGCCGGTGCTGCCGGTATGTGTGCATGCCAGCGAGGTGGACACGGTGCTGCAGCCGGTGCTGCAGGCGGTTCTGCAGCCCGTTCTGCAGCCGGTACAGCAGCCCGTTCAGGGCCGCGTGATCGGTGACGAGCCCACCACTGTGGCTGCTGGCCCCGGGCCGCAGCACCCCGTGCCGCCGGGCCTGCAGCCGGTGCGGCTGGGTTTGAACCGCATCGGCGGCCTGGCATTCGAAGCGGCGCAGCGCATCGTTGCTGCACGCCAGGCCGATGGCCCCTTCAGCAGCGCCGAAGACCTGGCGCGCCGTGCGCAACTGGACGCCCACGCGCTGGCCTTGTTGGCGCAGGCCGGTGCGCTGTACAGCCTGGCCGGCCACCGGCACCAGGCGGCTTGGGCCGTGGCCGGCATCGACACCCGCGCCACGCCGCTGCTCAAACGCACCCGCACACAAGAAGCCGCGGCCGAACTTTCGGTGCCCAGCACCGCCCACACCGTGTTGGCCGACTACCGTGCCACCGGCCTCAGCCTGGTGCAGCACCCGGTGGCGCTGCTGCGTGACCAGCTGGCCGCTTTCAAGGTGCAGCCGGCGGTGGTGTTGCGCGGCTACCCCAACGGCCGCCTGGCACGGGCCAGCGGCATCATCACCCACCGACAGCGGCCAGAAACCGCCAAAGGCGTGGTCTTCGTGACGCTGGAAGACGACACCGGCACCGTCAACGTCATCGTCTGGCCGGCAGTGGCCGAAGCGCAGCGCCGCCCGCTGCTGGCCAGCACGCTGCTGACGGTGTATGGCGTGTGGCAATGTGAAGGCTCGGTGCGGCATCTGGTGGCGCGGCAGCTGGTGGACCACACGGCGCTGCTGAACGGTCTGGGCCCGCGTGCACAGGCCCGGAAGGAGCTTGCGGCTGGCGAGGGCCCGGCGGCGTTACAAGCCGATGGGCTGGTCACGCACAGCCGAGACTTCAGGTGAGTTGCTGAAAACCAAGGACCAGCCTGGTAGCCAGCCTGGTTGTGGCCCAGCCGGCACAATCCCGGCCATGGAAATGCCCATCGAATGGTTGCCCGCCCGGGGCCACCCTGAACAACTGATCCTGCTGCTGCACGGCTGGGGTTCCACGGGTGCCGACATGGCGCCGCTGGCGCAGGTGCTGCGGCTGCAGTTTCCGCAAGCGGCCGTGTTGGCGCCTGACGCGCCCAGCGTCTACGAACGTGATGCCGAACGTGCTGAAGGTGCTGGCAGCGCAGCAGCCCAGCAGCAGCCGCCGCGCCGCCAGTGGTACGCCGTGCGTGACCTCACACCCGACGTCTGGCCCACCCGCGTGGCGGCCTGCCTGCCGGCGCTGCAAGCCTGGGTGCAGGCGCAGCAGCAGCGCCTGGGCGTGGGCCCGGCGGCCACCTGCCTGGGCGGCTTTTCGCAGGGCGCCATTCTGTCGATGGCGCTGGCGGCGCAGCATGACGGCCTGGTGGGGCGCGTGTTGGCTTTTGCCGGCTGTTTCACCGCGCCGCCGCCAGTGGCACCGGAAAACACCACGCTGCATCTTTTCCACGGTAACGACGACAGCGTGATCCCCGCCGACGGTTCGCGCCAGGCGCTGGCCTGGCTGGCCGAACGCGGCGGCGACGCCACCATCGACATCGCCCAGGGCGTGGGTCACGAACTGCACCCCGCCCTGGTGCAGTATGCGCTGCAGCGGCTGCAAAGCCACATACCGGCACGCACCTGGCGCGCGGCGCTGGCAGCGGCTGGCGCGCAGGGCGGCCCGGCCGCCCACACTTGAACCTGGTGCCAGCAGCTGCCTGCAACCTGGCCCCAACCGACCTCTGGTCACCAGCCCCACCAGCCCCACCAGCCACCCCTTGCGCCCATGCTCTTCCTGTTGTCCCCTGCCAAATCCCTGGACTACGACACGCCGGTGCCCAAGCCGGTGTGGCGTCGTGCCACCGAACCGCTGTTTGTCGACCGCGCCACGCAGCTCATCACCACGCTGCGCCAGCAGAGCCCGGCGGAAGTGGCCACGCTGATGGACCTGTCGGCCGCGCTGGCCCACCTGAATGTGCAGCGTTACGCCCACTGGCAGCCGGTGGCCACACCGGCCAACAGCAAACCTGCGCTGCTGGCGTTCAACGGTGATGTGTACGACGGCCTGGACGCCAAGACACTGCGCACGGCCGACCTGGACTGGGCGCAGCAGCACCTGGTGCTGCTGTCGGGCCTGTACGGCGCATTGCGGCCGATGGACCTGCTGCAGCCCTACCGTCTTGAAATGGGCACCGCACTGAAAACCCCGCGCGGCAAGGACCTGTACAGCTTCTGGGCCGACACCGTGGTGCAGCACCTGAACTCGCTGCAGGCCGAAGAAACCAAACCCGTCATCGTCAACCTGGCTTCGCAGGAATACGCGCGGGTGGTGCTGGGCGCGCAGGCCGGTAACACGTTGCGAGCCCAGTGTGTGGACTGCGTGTTTGAAGAAGGCCAGGCCGACGGCAGCCACAAGGTCATCAGCTTCTTCGCTAAAAAAGCGCGTGGCATGATGGCCCGCTACGCCGTGCAGCAGCGTTTGCGCAGCGTGAAGGCCCTGCGTGGTTTTGCTGCCGCGGGCTACGCCTGGTGCGCTGAGGCTTCCACACCACAGCGCCTGGTGTTCAGGCGTGAACATGGCGCTGCGGCGCTGGAAAATAACGCGCCATGAACCAGACCCGAAACCCCACCCGGCAGTCCGGCGTCGCGGCCAGCACCGGCGCCAGTACCACCGCCACCGCCACCACCACCGGTCAAGTGGCCGAGGCCGGTACGCAGACCATCACCCCAGAACTGCGCCAGTGGATCGTTGACCAAGCACAAGCCGGCTGCCACCCCGATGCCGTGCTGGCGGCCATGAAAACCAGCGGCTGGCAAGAAGACGTGGCGGTGGCCGCCATGGAGCAGACGCTGAGCGACCACCTGGCCGCAGTGAAAGCCGCACACAACACGGCTGGCGCAGCGCCGATGGAGGCCCCCAGCCTGCCACCGGCCACCGCTGTGCCGCAGCCGCAGCTGCAAGGTGCACCCACTGCGGTGCTGCTGCCCGATGGCCACACGCTGCAGCTGCTGACCACGCTGCGCCACCCGCGGGTGTGTGTACTGGGTGGGTTCTTGAGCGACGAAGAATGCGACGCGCTGATGGCGCTGGCAGAATCGCGGCTGGCCCGGTCAGAAACCGTGGACAACGGCACCGGCGGCAGTGAAGTGAATGCCGCACGCACCAGCGACGGCATGTTCTTCGAGCGCGGTGAAGCGCCCGTCATCCAGCGCATCGAGCAGCGCATCGCCTATTTCCTGGATTGGCCGGTTGACCACGGCGAAGGCCTGCAGATCCTGCGCTACCGGCCGGGCGCCGAGTACCGCCCCCACCACGACTACTTCGACCCCGCGCATGCCGGAAGCAAAACCATCCTGGCGCGCGGCGGTCAGCGTGTGGCCACGCTGGTGATGTACCTGAACACGCCCACGGGTGGCGGTGCCACCACCTTCCCCGATGCCGGCCTGGAAGTGATGCCCGTGCGCGGCAACGCGCTGTTTTTCAGCTACGACCGCGCCCACCCCTGCACCGGCACACTGCACGGCGGCGCACCGGTGCTGGCGGGTGAAAAGTGGGTGGCCACCAAGTGGCTGCGGCAGGGTGTGTTTGTCTGAACAGCGGGAATGTGAACCCTGCGCAGGGTGTGTCACACGGGCTTTGACGCTGTGCTTTTGACGATCTGCTACTCAGCCGCCCAGATCCTGCAGCGCGGACGATTCCAGCACCTGCACACCCGCAGGGCCGGTGCCCGCCGTGGCGCGCAGCAAGGCCCGCGCCACGGTGTGCGCAGCAATGGGCCGCCAAGCCTTCGGAATCAGCGGCGCCAGCGGCGCGGTGACCGCCAGCGCCAGGCGTTCACCCAGCCGCATCGGCTGCGTCAGCGCAGCGCGGTTGCCGCTCAGCAGCGACGGGCGCGCAATCACCAGATGCGCAAAACCCAGCGTCGCCAGCTCGGCTTCCATC
>JANNMQ010000039.1:0-4428 GCA_031398045.1 Rubrivivax sp. | reverse complement strand
GAGACGCCACGCCGCCCGCAGTCGGAGGCAAGCCACGTGGTTGACGGGGCGGCCGGTACCCCTTAGGCGGCCGTTCGTCGAAAGGGTTGGCGGCCACCGGGCACTGCCGCCAGAATCGGTGTTTTTCTCGCCCAGGAGTTGCCCGTTGCCTTACCGCTTTCTGCCTGCGCTGCTCGTCGCAGCTGTGCTGCCTCTGCAAGCCCAGACGGCCGCCATGGCAGCCGCCACCAACGTGCCGCTGCTGATTGAGCGCGCCAAGTTCTTCGGCAACCCCAGCAAGGCTGGCGGCCGCCTGAGCCCCGATGGCCGCTGGCTGAGCTGGGTGGCACCGCGCGACGGTGTGCTGAACCTGTGGGTGGCACCGCTGGACAAGCCCGAACAGGCGCGCGCGCTGACCAACGAACGCCAGCGGCCGATCCGCATCTCGTTCTGGTCCCCCGATTCCAAAACTCTGCTCTATGTCAACGACCAGGGTGGCGACGAGAACTTCCGCCTCTATGGCGTGGATGTCGCCAGCGGTGCGATGAAGAGCTACACGCCCTTTGACAAGACCGTGGTGCAGGTGATAGGCATCAGCCCCAAGGTAATGGACCGCATCCTCATAGGCCTGAACAACCGCGACCCGCGTTTCCACGACGTGCACAGCCTGAACCTGGCCACCGGTGAACTGAGCCTGGTGCTGAAAAACGACGGCTTCGGCAGCTTCCGCGCCGACCGCAACCTGAACCTGCGCCTGGCCAGCCGCCCCAACGCCGAAGGCGGCAGCGACTTCTTCCGCATCAACGACAACAAGGCGGAAGCAACGCCGATGATCAGCGTGGGCCTGGAAGACAGCCAAACCACGGTGCCGCTGGGCTACACCGCAGACGGCAAGACGCTGTATTGGGTGGACGCACGCGGCCGCGACACCGCCGCTTTGCTGGCGCAAGACGTGGCCACCGGCCAGACCAGCGTGGTGGCGCAAGACCGCCGCGCCGACATCACCGGCGGCCTATTCGAACCGCAGAGCGGGCGTGTGCAGGGCTACGCGGTGAACTACCTGAAGAGCGAGCCCGTGGCGCTGGACCCCGCGCTGCAGCCCGACCTCGACTTCCTGCTGCGCGAGTCCGCCGGCGGCGAGTTCACCATCACCTCGCGCACCGATGCCGACGACAAATGGCTGGTGGCCATCGACGCCGTCACCAGCCCGCCGGCCGTGCACCTGTACGACCGCAAGACGCGCAAGCTGAGCAAGCTCTACGACACACGCCCTGAGCTGGTCGGCGCGCCGCTGGTGCCGATGCAGGCGCACGGGATCAAGTCACGCGACGGCCTGACCATGGTGAGCTACCTCACCCTGCCGGCGAACTTTCAACACGCCGCGCAGCCCGATGCGCAAGGCAAGCCCCACCAACCCGTACCCATGGTGCTGCTCGTGCACGGCGGCCCCTGGGCGCGTGATGGCTACGGCTACAACCCCTATCACCAGTGGCTGGCCAACCGCGGCTATGCGGTGTTGAGCGTGAACTTCCGCGGCAGCACCGGCTTCGGCAAGGGCTTCACCAACGCCGGTGATTTGCAGTGGGGCCGCAAGATGCACGACGACCTGCTGGACGCCGTGCAGTGGGCCGTGCAGCGCGGCGTGGCGCACAAGGACAAGGTGGCCATCATGGGAGGCAGCTATGGTGGTTATGCCACGCTGGCTGGCCTGGCCTTCACGCCCAAGGCGTTCGCCTGCGGCGTGGACATCGTCGGCCCGAGCAACCTCTTCACGCTGCTGGGCACCATCCCGCCGTACTGGGAGGCCTTCAAGAAGCAGCTCTACCGCCGCATGGGCGACCCCACCACGCCTGAGGGTCAGGCGCTGCTGAAGGAGCGTTCACCGCTGAACTTCGCGGCCCACATCGAGCGGCCGCTGCTCATTGGCCAGGGCGCCAACGACCCGCGCGTGAACGTGGCCGAAAGCGACCAGATCGTCGAAGCGATGAAGGCGCGCAACATTCCCGTGACCTATATCGTCTTCCCCGACGAAGGCCACGGTTTTGCGCGGCCCCTCAACGATATTGCCTTCAACGCGGTGACCGAGAACTTCCTTGCACGCTGCCTGGGCGGCCGTGCCGAAGGCATCGGCGAAACACTCAAGCCCAGCACCGCACAGGTGCGCCATGGTGCCGAGTTCGCGCCAGGGCTGAAGGAAGCGTTGGCGGTGAAGTGATGCGCTACTTCCGCTGCGCACCAAAAGACGGCTTCGAAGCACTGGTTGAACTGGCATTGCTGCGGGTGATCGACGGCTTAGTGCGGCCGGCCGTGTTGAAAGAAGCGCTGGCTTGGACCAGCCAGAATGTGGCTCCGCTGGCCATCGTGTGGAAAGCACTGAACCCATCAGGCCTAAACAATTCACGCTTTCCAGCGTCAAGACAACGCCTGCCGCCAGCTTGCTGCTGCGCTATGCGGGCATGGCCCATGACCTGCACCGGGTCCAGCACCGAAAGTTGCAGCCAGGCCGAGTCGTCGAAGCCCGCCATGCGCAGCCGGGGAACCCTGATTGGCTTGAGAGCGGCTCCACTCAGCATCCCATGAACGATGCTGGGGCATCAAGCCTGGCGATCAATGATCAGTGTCTGTGTCTGTGTCAGTGATAGTCCTCTTCACGCTGGTGGCGCACCGCCAGCACGACAACTTTGGACGCACTGACGATCTCATACAACGCGACATAGCCGGTGGCGCTGAACGGGATGATCAATTCCCGCTGAGCTTGGTTCTGCGCAGCTTTGCGAAAGCTGAATCGCGTGATCGCCATCGCCATCGTTTTGATGCGACTGCTCAATGTGACTGCGGAGGTCGCTTGTTAGCCACTACATAACGCCGCGGATCGACAGCTCCTTAAGTTCATTGAGTCTTCCAACCGCCCTGCCACGCATCACCAGCGGCAAGCTGCAACGCGGTTTGGTGCGCGAGTGCTGGGACGGCTTTCAGGGGTGCCGCTTCGCTAACGGTGTGTCTTGCGTCTGCTCAAGGTGGCCCTGCGCGCCTGCCGCGGCGCGGTCGGCCTGCGGCAGATGGGCCAGCGTGTTGCGGATGAACTGCTTCTCGTAGTGACGGTTGCGACGGTGCTTCTTGGCAGACGCACGCTGGCCCTGGCGTTTGTCGAACACAAAGTCGCCCAGGCGGCTGAGTTCGCCCAGGTCAAGGATGGCATTGGGTGAGTTGCGACGCGACATGGCCGAGCGGTGTGGAAAGGGGTGTGCGGGCGTGGGTGGTTCTGCTGCCGCCATCAAACCAGCTTGGACAGCAGCCACCCGGTGGCAACGATGTGGCCGAGGGTGACCACCACAGACAGCCCATGCAGCCACTTGAAGCGTTGGCGCAGGCCCGCATCGGTGGCGCGGTTGATGGCCGGCATCAAGACCTGGCGCACGGGCACGGTGGTCACGGCCACCGCGGCCATCACTGCGGCAAAAACCGCGTCACGGGGCCACCACAACAAAGCCGCTGCAGCCGCCGTGCAGATTACAAACGCGTAAAACCAGGGAAAGGCGCGACGCAAAACGCCACCCGCTGCTTTGGCGGGCAAAGCCGTGAAGAGGAAGGCAGCAAAACCAAATGAATACAGCGTCATGCCACCGAATAACAAGGCAGTGCTGAGGACTGCCAACGAAGAGATCATGGATTCGCCTATGCAGCTGAAGAACTCATCGATAACGGGGCGACCGTGCCGTCAGGGCCGCTTGCGGAACACCACCACGTGCTGCCACGGAAGTGTGCTGACGGTGCGCTCCCAGTCCAGCGCAAAGGCAGCAGCCTCACGCTTGATCTGCAACTCGCTCATCTTGTGCAGCGGCTTGATGGGCACACGCGGGTCCTCGGCTTTGTACTCAACAAAAACAAGTCGACCCCCAGGTTTGAGCGCTTTCATCACGCTGGCCATCACCTCGTACGGATAGGCCAGCTCGTGATACACGTCGACCATCACCGCCAGGTCCAGCGAAGCAGCAGGCAGCCGCACATCGTCTACCGCGCCCAGGCGGGCTTCGATCTGCGTCAGCCCGCTGCGCTTGGCGCCGGCCTGCAGCAGGCTGATCATTTCAGGCTGCACATCCACGGCCCAGACCTTGCCGCCCGGCATCACCGCTGGCGCCATGCGCCGCGACAGGTAGCCGGTGCCGGCACCGATGTCGGCCACCACCATGCCAGGTTGCAGCGCCAGGGCGGCCAGCAGCAGGTCGGTGCGCTCTTCGCGTTCGCGTTCTTCGCGCTCCAGCCAGGCTGCACCCTGCCAGCCCATCACGGCCGAGATCTCACGGCCCATGTAGCGCTTGCCGATGCCGTCGGCGCTGGCCGGCACAGGGCTGTAACGTTCGGCAAAAGCGGTGGGCTGCGCCGTTGCGGCGCTGGTTGCCAGCAGCAAGGCCACCCAAGCGCAGCGCAGGAAAACCAAAGGCTTCATCG
>JANNMQ010000004.1:0-3261 GCA_031398045.1 Rubrivivax sp. | reverse complement strand
TGCAGCTTGACAAACAGTTCCTGGCTGCTGTCTGCGGCTTGCAGCGCGTTGCGGGCCCGGCTGTAACCCACGTACAGCAGCGTGCCCGAAGACTCGCGCCAGCCGTAGGTCAGCGACAGCGTGCTGTCTCTTGTACGTTGTTGCCGAGACAGCGACCTGCTTTCGACGATGGCGCGCAGGTTGTGGCGGGCATTGAAGTGCCACACGGCCAGGGCCTGCACCGCCGTTTCGCTGTAGCTGCGTTGACCACCCTGGCGCAGCCAGGCCGTGTCGATGGTGGTGTCCAGCTCCAGTTGCGGCAGCGGTCTCAGCTGGGCTTTCAGCCTGAAGCTGCCACCCGGACGCACGTCACCGACCTGGGTGTCGGCCAGTTGGCCCCATCTGAGCCTGGTTTCCAGCATCGGAAACCAGCGCGCCGGCGTCACGATCAAGCCGGTGAGCAGGTAGCGCTCATGCAACAGCGGTTTGGTCGACGCGGTGCGCAGCACCGAATAGCCCCAAGCCTCGGCCCACCATTGCAGGTTGCTGGCCCCCGCCACCCAGATACCGGGGCGCAGATATTCAGACACCAGCTGACCCGTGCTGCGGTCGACCACACGGTCCCACTCGGCATTCAGCCACAGCTCGTTAAAGGGACCGACCCGGCTCCAGCCTCGTGCCAGCCAACCGTGCAACTTGCGCACGCCGGCCTGGTTCACAAAGCCGCTGTCGTGGCGAAAGTGGGCGTCGATGTCGTCGACGCCCAGGTTGCTTTCCGACAGATCGCCCAGGTGAAAGAGGCGCAGGTGCAGCAGATCGCCGCCCTGTGTTGCACGCTTGCGCAGCAAAGGGTCGGGATCATCAGACATGTGCAGCGCTGAAGTTTGCGCATGCAGCCATTGCGCCCGCAAGCGCCAGTTGTCATTCAGCTGCCAGGCCATGTCGGGACCAGCCACAGTGTTGCTGCCGCGGTCTTGCGCGTACTGCCGGTGCGCCATCACCACACCGGTCTGCAGCCCATGGGGCAGCAGTTCGGCCGCGCCGTCGCTGCGCGCGCGCAGGGCCAGCACGCGCGACGCCGGCTGCACAGCCACACCCGTGCCGTAGGCGCCGGGCAGCAGCGCCAGGCCCTGGCCGCGGTCGTCCAGCGCCAGGGCAGTGCCCGCCCAGTCGGTGGACCGCCAGGTGCTGCGCAGCCCCCAGCGCGGCTCGGTGTAGCTGCGCGTGTAAAAGGCTTCGGTGGGCGTGCGCAGCAGGTCGGCCGATTCAAAAAAGAAGGG
This sequence comes from Rubrivivax sp., assembly GCA_031398045.1. GTDB lineage: Bacteria > Pseudomonadota > Gammaproteobacteria > Burkholderiales > Burkholderiaceae_C > Rubrivivax. The sequence continues at coordinate 2,002 of JANNMQ010000004.1, read as the reverse complement.
CCGCTTCTCAGGATAAAAAAGCGCAAAGCGCGCATTGCCGGCCAGCTGCGGCACGTCCAGCGCCACCTGCGAAAAATCGGGGTTCAGCGTCGCGTCCAGCACCAATTGGGGCAGCGGGCGCCACTTGGCGTCCAGGCTGGCGGTGACTGTGTTGCTGGCCCCTGTGCCCGTCACACCGTTTGCGGGTTCGTCACGCCGTACGGTGACGCTGGGCCGCAGCGTCAGGAAGCGGCTGTCTGCAGGCAACTGCACCCCCAGCAGCGGCTGCAGGTTGTGTATGAAGCTGGGCACGTCACGCGGGATGGGCACCGACGAGACGAGGTGAAACTGATCCCGTGGCAGGCGCCGCGCCACCATGATGCGCCAGTCGTGTTCACCAGGCGCAAATCGCAGGCTGGCAAAGGGCAGCCTGAAAACCGCTGTGTAGCCCTGGGCGCTGCGCGACACCGCTGCGTCCCAGTCGAAGTCAGGTGAAAAGTCCTCAACGTCGTCGTTGGCCGTGTGCAAGCCGTCGGCCAGGCTGCCCGCGGCGCTGGCGCGGAAAAACTGCGCCGAACGTTTGCTGCCGATGGCGTCGATGTAGACAACCACGAAGTCCTGCGTGCGATTGACCTGGTCGGTGCGCACGATGGGGTCGCGTATCTGAGAAGGCCGCGTGTCGAGTGCCGTCACACCCACATACAGGGCCTGCTCGTCAAACAGCACCTGCACGCGCGTGACCTGCGGCGGTGCAGCGCCAAACACCGGGTCCTTTTCAATGAAGTCGTCATACACCGGCGCCCGTTGCCAGGCCGGGTGTGACAGCGTGCCGTCCAGCACCAGGCTTTCCCCAGCGGTCAGGCGCACGGCCTGGATGGCGCGCATTTCTGCAGCGGGCTGTGCGTGCACCGGTGGCACGGCGAGCAAAACCAACACACACACCACCACAAACTGGACACAAAACGGTCGTTTCATCCCAGGATTGTGTCGCCCGTTGAAAGCCGGCCTACCCCCAAATGGTGGGTGGTTGCGCGTGCAGCAAGATCGTGGTGGCGGGCGCCATGCCTCCCATGGCCATAATTCGCGTTGGGCTCAAACACCGCCGCCCACAACCCTGCAGAAAGCCACCACCGATGACCCGCGTCTACAACTTCAGCGCCGGCCCCGCCGCGCTGCCCGAACCCGTGTTGCAACAAGCCGCTGCAGAGATGCTGGACTGGCATGGCAGCGGCATGAGCGTGATGGAAATGAGCCACCGCGGCAAAGAATTCATCAGCATCGCCAACGAGGCCGAGGCGCTGCTGCGCGAATTGCTGGCCGTGCCCGCGGCTTACAAGGTGCTGTTCATGCAAGGCGGCGCCATCGCTGAAAACGCCATCGTGCCGATGAACCTGCTGCGCGGCAAGGCCAGCGCCGACTACATCGACACCGGCGAATGGAGCAAGAAGTCGATCAAGGAAGCCAAGAAATACGGTGCTGTCAACGTGGCCGCCAGCGCCGCCAGCACCGGCTACACCAGCATCCCGGCGCGCGGCACCTGGCAGTTGGACACAAACGCGGCCTATGTGCACATCTGCAGCAATGAAACCATAGGCGGCGTTGAATACCACTTCACGCCCGACACCGGCGATGTGCCGCTGGTGGCCGACATGAGCAGCAGCATCCTGTCGCGCCCGGTGGACGTGGCGAAGTACGGCCTGATCTACGGCGGCGCGCAGAAGAACATCGGCCCTGCGGGCCTGACCATCGTGATCGTGCGCGAAGACCTCATCGGCCACGCGTTGCCAGCCACGCCCACGGCCTTTGACTACAAGGTGGTGGCCGACAACGAGAGCATGTACAACACGCCGCCCACCTACGCCATTTACATCGCCGGGCTGGTTTTCAACTGGATCAAGGCGCAGGGTGGCCTGGCGGCTTGCTTTGATCGTCACAAACGGCGGCAGAAAAAGACTTCGATGCCCAACGCTGCCCGGGGGCGCCTCGGGTTGCTGGTGACGTGGTTCGACCAAGTCCTCGATCA
>JANNMQ010000002.1:0-4945 GCA_031398045.1 Rubrivivax sp. | reverse complement strand
GGTGCCTTCGCCCACGTTGTCGCCAACCTTCACGCGCAACTCGGTGACCACGCCTGCAGCGGCCGACGGGATCTCCATCGACGCCTTGTCGCTCTCCACGGTGATCAGGCTTTGCTCCACAGCCACGGTGTCGCCCACTTTCACCAGCACTTCGATGACGGCAACTTCCTTGAAGTCGCCGATGTCGGGCACTTTCACTTCCATGATGGCCATCTGGTGCACCCCTTACAGCAACACGCGGCGGAAGTCCGCCATGACTTGACCGAAGTAGACGTTGAAGCGTGCCGCCGCAGCGCCGTCGATGACGCGGTGGTCCCAGCTCAAACTCAGCGGCAGCATCAAACGCGGCACGAACTTCTCTCCGTCCCATTTCGGTTCGATGCCGCTCTTGCACACGCCCATGATGGCCACTTCGGGTGCATTGATGATGGGCGTGAAATAGCGCCCACCGATGCCACCCAGGCTGCTGATGCTGAAGCAGCCGCCGCTCATTTCAGCCGGGCTGAGTTTGCCGTCGCGTGCTTTCTTCGCCAGCTCGCCCATTTCAGTGCCGATCTGGAAAACACCCTTTTTGTCGGCATCTTTGATCACCGGCACCATCAAACCGTTGGGCGTGTCGGCGGCAAAACCAATGTGGAAGTACTGCTTCAGCACCAGCTGGTCGCCGTCCAGCGACGCATTGAATTCCGGAAACTTCTTCAGCGCCGCCACCGCGGCTTTGATCATGAAAGCCAGCATCGTGACCTTGATGCCGCTCTTTTCGTTTTCCTTGTTCAACTGCACACGGAAAGCTTCCAGATCGGTGATGTCGGCATCGTCGTGGTTGGTGACGTGCGGAATGATCACCCAGTTGCGGTGCAGGTTGGCACCGCTGATCTTCTTGATGCGGCCCAGGTCTTTGCGTTCGACAGCGCCGAACTTGCTGAAGTCCACCTGCGGCCACGCCAGCAGGCCCGGGAAAGCACCGCCCGATGCGGCAGCCGCTGCTGCCGGCGGGGCTTTGGCTTTTTGCGCCGCCGTTTGTGTGTCACCGACCATCACGCCTTTGACAAAGCCCTGCACGTCAATCTGCGTGATGCGGCCCTTGGGGCCCGAGCCTTTGACTTCGGCCAGTGGCACGCCCAACTCGCGTGCCAGGCGGCGGATGGAGGGTGATGCATGGGGCAGCCTGCCGGCGACGGCTGCGGCGGGGTTGTGCGCCGCAGCGGCCACAGGCGCTGGCGCTGCTGCCGCAGCCACCGCAGGCGCAGCTGCAGGTACCGCTGGAGCTGCTGCTGGAGCTGCTGCTGGATCCACTGCTGGAGCTTTTGCAGGTGCTGCTGCGGAAGCCCCAGCGGGTGCTGCTGCGGTAGCCCCTGCGGGAGACATCGCCGGTACCGCAGCCCCCACCGCCATCAACTTCAGGACGGGTGAGCCCTTTTTAACCTTGTCGCCTACCGCCACCAGCAGTTGCACCACTTGACCAGCGTGCGACGACGGAATCTCCATCGAGGCCTTGTCACTTTCAACGGTGATCAGGCTCTGCTCCACTTTCACGGTGTCGCCGGCTTTCACAAAAACCTCAATCACCGCAACTTCGTCGAAGTCGCCGATGTCGGGCACTTCCACGGTCAGCTCGCTGGCAGCCGCTGGCACGGGTGCGGCCGCTGCGGGCGTGGGGGCTGCGGCAGCGGTAGGAGCGGCCGCGGCGGCTGCCGGGGCCGCCGCCTGGGCTGGGGCTGGTGCCGCTTCAGCCGCAGCGCCTGCCACTTCCAGCAGCAACACCAAAGTGCCCTCGGCCACCTTGTCGCCCAGCTTCACGCGCAGTTCGCGCACCACGCCGGCATGCGACGACGGAATCTCCATCGATGCCTTGTCGCTTTCCACCGTCAGCAAACTTTGCTCGGCAGCAATCGTGTCGCCGGCTTTTACCAGCAGCTCTATCACCTCCACTTCCTTGAAGTCACCGATGTCCGGAACCTTCACTTCGACCAGGGCCATGATGTGTGTCTCCGTGCGGTTTTTTAGTTAGGCGTACAGCGGGTTGATCTTTTCGGCATCAATGCCGTAGCGCGAGATGGCGTCGGCCACCTTGGCCAGTGGCACGGTGCCCTCGTCGGCCAGCGCCTTCAGCGCGGCCACCACGATGTAGTGCCGGTTGACTTCAAAGTGTTCACGCAGTTTGCTGCGGAAGTCGCTGCGGCCATAACCGTCGGTGCCCAGCACCTTGTAGCTGCGGCCCTTGGGGATGAAGGCGCGGATCTGCTCGGCGTAGTTCTTCATGTAGTCGGTGCTGGCAATCACGGGGCCGACATGGGTCGAGAGCTGCTGCGTCACAAAAGGCACACGCGGTTCAGCAGCCGTGGGGTGCAGCAGGTTCCAGCGGTCGCAGTCTTGGCCGTCGCGTGTCAGTTCGTTGAAGCTGGGGCAGCTCCATACGTTGGCAGCCACGCCCCAGTCGGTTTCCAGCAGTTCACGCGCAGCCGTGCATTCGCGCAGGATGGTGCCGCTGCCCAGCAGATTCACACGCGGCGTCTTTTTGGCGCCTTCTTCCAGCAGGTACATGCCTTTGATGATCTGTGCCTCAGTGCCTGCACGCAGGCCTGGCATCGGGTAGTTTTCATTCAGCAGCGTGAGATAGAAATACACGTTGTCCTGCTGCTCCACCATGCGTTTCAGGCCGTGGTGCAGGATCACGCCCACCGCGTGCGCAAAGGTCGGGTCGTACGAGATGCAATTCGGAATCGTGCCGGCCAGGATGTGGCTGTGGCCATCTTCGTGCTGCAGGCCCTCGCCGTTCAGCGTTGTGCGGCCGCTGGTACCGCCCAGCAAAAAGCCCCGGGCTTGCATGTCACCCGCCGCCCACGCCAAGTCGCCGATGCGCTGGAAGCCAAACATCGAGTAGTAGATGTAGAACGGCACCATGATGCGGTTGTTGGTGCTGTAGCTGGTGGCCGCCGCGATCCAGCTGGCCATGCCGCCGGCTTCATTGATGCCTTCCTGCAGGATCTGGCCGTTCACCATTTCCTTGTAGTACATCACCTGGTCTTTATCGACCGGGGTGTACTTCTGGCCCTCGGGGTTGTAGATGCCAATCTGGCGGAACAAACCTTCCATGCCGAAGGTGCGTGCCTCGTCCACCAGGATGGGCACCACACGCGGGCCCAGAGCCGGGTCGCGCAACAGCTGCGTCAAGCAGCGCACATAGGCCTGCGTGGTGCTGATCTCGCGGCCTTCGGCCGTGGCGTCGAGCACGCTTTTGAAGGTCTCCAGCGCCGGCACAGCAAAAGTTTCGTCAGCCTTCACGCGGCGCTTGGGCAGGTAGCCGCCCAAGGCCTTGCGACGCTCGTGCAGATATTTCATTTCTGGCGTGTCGTCGCTGGGCTTGTAGAACGGGATGTCGGCCAGCTGGCTGTCCGGGATGGGGATGTTGAAGCGGTCGCGCATGAAACGCACGTCGTCATCGCTCAGCTTCTTGGCCTGGTGGGCGGTGTTTTTGCCTTCACCGGCGCTGCCCATGCCCCAGCCCTTGACGGTCTTGATCAGCAGCACCGTCGGCTGGCCTTTGTGGTTGTTGGCCTTGTGGAAGGCGGCATACACCTTTTGCGCGTCGTGCCCGCCGCGGCGCAAGCTCCAGATGTCGGCGTCGCTCATCTTGGCCACCATCTCCAGCGTGCGCGGATCTCGGCCGAAGAAGTTCTTGCGCACGAAGGCGCCGTCGTTGGCCTTGAAGGCTTGGTAGTCGCCGTCCAGCGTGTCCATCATCAGCTGTCGCAACGCACCGTCCTTGTCGCGTGCCAGCAGGCCGTCCCATTCCTTGCCCCAGATCAGCTTGATGACGTCCCAGCCGGCGCCGCGGAACTCGCCTTCCAGCTCTTGAATGATCTTGCCGTTGCCGCGGACAGGACCATCCAAACGTTGGAGGTTGCAGTTGACGACGAACACGAGGTTGTCCAGCTTTTCGCGCGCCGCCAGGCCGATGGCGCCCAGGCTTTCGGGTTCGTCCATCTCGCCGTCGCCGCAGAAGACCCAGACCTTGCGGTTGCTGGTGTCGGCAATGCCGCGTGCGTGCAGGTACTTCAGGAAGCGCGCCTGGTAGATCGCCATCAAGGGGCCCAGGCCCATCGACACCGTGGGGAACTGCCAGAAGTCCGGCATCAGTTTCGGGTGCGGGTAGCTGCTCAGTCCCTTGCCGTTGACTTCCTGGCGGAAGTTGAGCATCTGTTCTTCGCTCAGACGCCCTTCCATGAAGGCGCGGGCGTAGATGCCGGGGCTGCAGTGGCCTTGGATGTACAGCAGGTCGCCGCCGTGCTCTTTTCCAGCTTCCGCGCTCTCGGCGTGCCAGAAGTGGTTGAAGCCGGCCGCAAACATGTGCGCCAGGCTGGCAAAGCTGCTGATGTGGCCGCCCAGGTCGCCGCCGTCGGCCGGGTGCAGGCGGTTGGCTTTGACCACCAGCGCCATCGCGTTCCAGCGCATATAGGCGCGCAGGCGGCCTTCGAGTTCCAGATTGCCGGGGCTGTGGGCCTCGTCGGCGGGATCGATGGTGTTGACGTACCCGGTGTTGGCCGAGAACGGCATGTCGATGCTGTTGCCGCGCGCATGCTCGAGCAGTTTCTCGAGCAGGAAATGGGCGCGGTCTGCACCTGCGGCGCCGATGACGGCGCTCAGGGCATCGAGCCACTCACGGGTTTCCTGGGCGTCGGCGTCGGGGGCGTTGCGTCCTGGCGAGGACTCCGGCATGGCGGACATGTTTGTCTCCTGGATGGGGCACTTTTTTGGATCGGGGCGGAGTGTGTCACATCTTTGCAGAATTTCAAATAGTGCTTTACGATTTCATAATATGAAACTTCGAGCCCTTCTGACACCGCCCCGCGATAATCGGCGCCATGCAGTCCCCCCTGAGCACCTCCAACCTCGCCACAGCGCCATTGCCTACCGCCAAGCGCCTGTTCGGCCTGTGGTGGCG
>JANNMQ010001154.1:0-1900 GCA_031398045.1 Rubrivivax sp. | reverse complement strand
CACTGAAAGCACGTTCAGTACACAGAACGCCAGGCGCCCCACCGGCCGGGCCACATAGCCGCTGTAAGCGGCGCCCAGGCCCATGATGGCCACCACGGCGCCAAACAGCGCAGAGGCAAAGCTGGCCCAATTGAAGTTGATGAACAGCAGTGAAGGCGCAAACACAAAAGCAAAAGGCACCAGCGCCTTGCCCATGCTCAGCCTGAAGGCCGTCATGCCCGTGCGCATGGGTTCGCTGCGCGCTATGCCGGCGGCGGCAAAGGCGGCCAGCGCCACGGGGGGCGTCACGTCGGCCAGCACGCCGTAATAGAAAACGAAAAAGTGCGTGGCCAGTTGCGGCACGCCCAGTTGCGCCAGCGCCGGCGCCACGATGGCGGCCAGGATGATGTAGGTGGGCGTGGTGGGCACGCCCGACCCCATGATGATGCAGGCCACCGCCGTGAACAGCAGGCCGAAGAAGATGGTGACACCTTGGTCGTTTAACCAGCCCGACGGCAAAAACGCCATCAGGCCCATGAAGGACTGCGCCGTGGTGCCCGAAAGGTCGATCACAAAAGCGCTGAACTTGAAGCCCATGCCGGTCAGCGTGGTGATGCCCAGCACAAAACCCACACACGCACAGGCCGCGCCGATGCCCAGCGCTGTTTTGGCGCCCATCTCAAAACCCTGCACCAGCGCACGCGGTGTGACGGCCAGGCCCACCATGTGCTGGCCGTGGCGGCCCAGCAGGCGCGGTATCCATGAACAGGCCACCGTCAGCGTGATGCCCCAGAAAGCAGCCAGGAAGGGCGTGTACTGCATCAACAGCAGCGTCACCATCACCACCAGCGGTATGAACAGGTGCCAGCTGCTTTTAATCACGCGGCCCAGGTGCGGTATCTCGCTGGCGGGCATGCCGGCCAGCTTCAGGCGTTTGGCTTCCAGGTGCACCATGAACAGGATGGCAAAGTAGTGCAGCGCCGCTGGCACGATGGCCACGATGATCAGCTGGTTGTACGGTATGCCCAGCGTTTCGGCCATGATGAAAGCAGCCGCTCCCATGATGGGCGGTGTCACCTGCCCGCCGCAGCTGGCGCTGGCCTCCACAGCGCCGGCAAAGCGGGGGCTGAAGCCCACCTTTTTCATCAGCGGTATGGTCATCACACCGGTGGTGACGGTGTTGGCGATGGCACTGCCGCTGATCATGCCAAAGAGGCCCGAAGACACCACGCTGACTTTGGCCGGGCCGCCTGCGTAGCGGCCCGCAGCGATGGTGGCCAGGTTCACAAACAGCTGCCCCAGCCCGGTCAGCTGCGCCATGATGCCAAACAGCACAAAGTGGAAAACGAAGGTGGCCACCACGCCCACCGGTATGCCGTAGATGCCTTCGGTGCCTTTGTACAGGTGCGCCACCACGCGTGGCACGCTGTAACCGCGGTGCGCCAGGTCACCCGGCAGGTAGGGGCCGAAGATGCCATACGCCACCACCGCCACTGCCAGCAGCGGCAGAAAGATGCCCATGGTGCGGCGCGTGGCCTCGATCACCATGGCAATGGCCATAACGCCAAACATCAGGTCCACCGGTGTGTGCTGGCCAGGCCGCTGTATGAAGATGCTGTCGACGAAAAACAGCAGGTACAACGAAAAGCTGCTGGCCAGCGCAGCAAACACCCAGTCGCGCAGCGGTATGTGGTGGTGGCTGCCGTCGTACACCTTGAAGGGCAAGGCCAGCGCAGCAATGGCGGCCAGCACACCCATGAACACCACCTTGGCTGCCGTTGGCACGGGTTCGGTGGTGGCCTGCAGCAGGCTGGCGCCCAGCAGCAGGTAAAACGCGCTCAGGCCGGCCGTGACCAGCCATTCCCATGCACCCGGCAGACGCCGCTGGCGCGGAAACACCAGGAAGCACAGGCCCAGCACC
>JANNMQ010001145.1:0-2451 GCA_031398045.1 Rubrivivax sp. | reverse complement strand
AAGCTGGCGCGCGGCAGCCGCAGCGAGGCGTTGATCATCGGCTGTGGTCTTGTGCCGCCAGGCGGCCGGTGGGCTTGTTGACGACGTACAAGGTGACCAGCACCACCATGGCAAACACCACCATGCCCCCCGCCAGGCGGTGGGCGTCGGCAAACTCCAGCGCTTCGACATGGTCGTAGATCGCCACCGACAGCACCCGCGTGGCGCCGGGGATGTTGCCGCCGATCATCAGCACCACACCGAATTCGCCCACCGTGTGTGCAAAGCCCAGCACCGTGGCGGTGACAAAACCAGGGCGCGCCAGGGGCAGCGCGACGGTCAAAAAACGGTCCCAAGGGCTGGCGCGCAAGGTGGCCGCCGCTTCCAGCGTGCGCTCGGGTATGGCCTCAAAAGCCTGCTGCAGCGGTTGCACCACAAAGGGCAGTGAATACAGCACCGAAGCCACCACCAGGCCGGCAAAGGTGAAAGGCAAGCGGCCCCAACCCAGTGCCTGCGTGGCTTGCCCCACCGGGCCCTGCGGCCCCATCAACAGCAGCAGATAAAAGCCGATGACCGTGGGTGGCAGCACGATGGGCAGCGCCACCACGGCCGCCCAGAAGGGCTTCAGCCGCGACCGTGTGCGCGCCAGCCACCAGGCCATGGGCGTGCCCACCAGCAACAGCAGCACCGTCGTCAGCGCGGCCAGCTGGGCGGTCAGGCGTATCGCGGTCCAGTCAGCGGCTGTCATGGCTGGGCACCGCGCCTCAGGGCAGCCCGTAGCCGAAAGACTTGATCACGTCCCGGGCAGCCGCGCTCTTCAGGTAAGCCAGCAGCGCCTTGGCCGCGGGGTTGTTTTCGCCCGCTTTCAGCAACACCGCGTCTTGCCGAATTTCAGCGTACAGCGACTGCGGCACCAGCCAATAAGAACCCGTGATGGGCTTGCCTGGCTGCGCCACCTGGGACAGCGACACAAAACCCAGCTCGGCGTTGCCGGTGCTGACAAACTGGTAGGCCTGCGCAAGGCTCTCGCCGGTGACGATCTTGGGCGCCAGCACGGCGGCCAGCCCGCGCGCGTGCAGCACTTGCAAGCCCGCAGCGCCATAGGGCGCGGTCTTCGGGTTGGCGATGGCCAGATGCGCAAACTTGGCCGCAGCCAGCACGGCGCCCTGGTTGTCCACCAGGCCTGGTTGTGCGCTCCACAGCACCAGTTTGCCGATGGCGTAACTGAAGCTGCTGGCGGCCACCGCATGGCCCTGGGCGAGCAGCTTCTTGGGCACTTCGGCGTCGGCCGCGATCAGCACATCAAAAGGCGCGCCGGCCAGGATCTGCGCATAAAACTTTCCCGTCGCACCGGTCGACACCTGCAGCGTATGGCCGGTGGCAGCCTCAAAACCGGGGGCGATGCGCGCCAGCGGCGCGGCAAAGTTGGCCGCCACTGCCACCTGCACCTGGCCTGCCAGCGCGGCCGGCGCGGCCAGGCACAGGCAGGCAAAAAGCAGCACACAGATGCTGGGGCTTTTGCTGGGGTTGGGGCTGGGGTGGGGGCTGGGGAGGGGGCGGGTGCACATGGCCTTTCCTTGGTTGTGTACCTTACTACACAACGCAAGGCCGCAGCCGAGATGGTGGGTGGCCGGTGGCTGTTCGAAGCACGTTGCTGGGATTGACGCGCCACTGTTCGGGGCAGGCTGAGGCACGTACTACCATCGCACGATGATCACTGTTCACCACCTCGAAAATTCGCGCTCGCAGCGTGTGTTGTGGCTGCTGGAAGAACTGCAGCTGCCCTACCAGGTGCAGCGCTATGAACGCGACCGCAGCACCATGCTGGCGCCACCTGCTCTGAAGCGGGTGCATGCCTTGGGCAAATCACCGGTGCTGGTGGATGGCGACACGACGGTGGCTGAAACCGGCGCCATCGTGGAATACCTGCTCGACAGCGCCCCTGGCACTGCGCTGCGGCCCGCAGCCGGCACGCCTGAATTCTTGCGCTACCGCTACTGGTTGCATTTCGCCGAGGGCTCGGCCATGCCACCGTTGGTGATGAAGCTGGTGTTTGACCGCATCGCCAGCGCGCCGATGCCGTTTTTTGTCAAGCCGGTGGCCAAGGCCATCGTGAAGCAGGTGATGGGCAGCTTCATCAACCCCAACCTGAAGAGCCAGCTCGACTTCATGGAGGCCGAACTGGCGCAGCGGGACTGGTTTGCCGGCAAGCACTTCACGGCCGCCGACGTGATGATGAGTTTTCCGCTGGAAGCGGCTGCCCAGCGTGCCGGCCTGGGGGCCGGGCATCCGCGGCTGCACGGGCTGCTGCAGCGGCTGCAGGCAAGGCCTGCTTACCGGCGGGCTTTACAGACGGGCGGCCCCTACGCCTTTGCCGTGTAGGCGGTAAAGGCGGTCAAGCCGGTCACAGCGGTTCAGCGCGACTGGCAGGGCAGTGGCTCAGGCCGGGGCCACCGGTTCACCCAGGTTGTG
>JANNMQ010001121.1:0-2186 GCA_031398045.1 Rubrivivax sp. | reverse complement strand
TGCCACCACGCAGTCGGCGATGATTTCTGCCGCCTCGGCCAGGCGCGGCCCGGGGCGCACCAGCACGTCGTTGCGCGCACGGTCAAAAGCACATACATGCCCCAGCAGCAGTGCCTGCAAAGCGCCCCAGCCGGGGCGTTGAGCCATGGTCTGGGCGTTGTCGCGAGAGGCCATGATGAGCTGCGGCCGGGCGCGCACCACAAATTCCGGGTTCAACTTCGGGAACGGGCCCAGCGCTGCCGGCACCACGTTGGACAGGCCCAAGCGCTTCAACACTTCACCCACAAACGAAGACTCGCCGGCCGCAAACGGTGCCGATGACACCTCGAAGTAAACCCGTGCGCCGCGCCAGGCGGGCGGCACACGCGCAGCCGCGGCCTGCAGGCGTGCGTCGATGCGCGCCATCAACGCCGGGCCGGCGCCGGGGTCTCCCAGCACCACCGCCAAGGCTGCTGCGGCGCGGCGCGTGTCGGCCAGGCTTTGCGACTCGAGTGCCATCACCCGCAGGCCCAGCGATTCCAGACGGTTGATAACCCGCGCCGACTTCGACACCAGCACCAGGTCGGGCTTCAGTGCAAAAAGCCGTTCCACCTGGGTGTCTTCGAGCCCACCCAGCTTGGGCAGCGCTTGCACGGCGGCAGGCCAGTTGGAATAGCGGTCGGTGCCCACCAGCCGCGCGCAACCGCCCAGTTCACACAGGGTCTCGGTCAATGAAGGCAACAGCGTGACGATGCGTGCCGGCGGTGCATCAAAGCGCAGCGCCACCCCACGGTCGTCGGTGACGACAAACCCGGCAGCCCAGGCAGGGCGCGCTGCGAGCAGGGTTGCTGTCAACAGCACAACTCCCAGCAGCGGCAAAACCCGCATCAACCGGGCCGTGGACAGCAACAAAAAGCAGCTGCAGGCCACGGCATCAAATACTCCGTTCGGGCTGAGCCTGTCGAAGCCCTGGCCACGGCGGCGGCAAGGCTTCGACAAGCTCAGCCCGAACGGCACTGGTGGCGCTTGTTTCCGCAACCTCAACAGGCCTTGCTGGTCCATCGGCGGCTCACTTCACATGAGCGTTAGGTGGGTGCCCAACGCAGCGTGACAAAGGCTTCGCGCCCGGCCTGGTTGTAGCCCAGCACCGTCGCGTAGTTCTTGTCGAAGGCGTTGTTCAGGCGCAGGCCCAGTGTCCAGCGCGGGGCCAGCAGCCAGTCGGCCGTCAGGTCGGCCACTGCAAAGCCACCCAGGCGCACCGTGTTGGCGGTGTTGTCGTAGCGGAATGAATAAGCCTGCAGCGCTGCACCCCATTTGAACGGGCCTTGTTGCCATTGCGCACTGCCCTTGAAAGCCCGCGGCGCACGGCGCGGCAGCAGTTTGCCGAAGTTGGCGGTGCCCACCGACTGGTTGCGCGGGTCCACTTCATCAAAAGACGCTGACAGCGCCAGCTGCTCGAAGCGGGCATCCCAGGCCAGTGTGACGCCGTCGATCTGCACCCCCGGCACATTTGCCGGCTGCGGCCCGCCGCTGATGAAGAGGTCGTAGCGGTGCTGGTACGCCGTCAGGCGCAGCCGGTGCGGCCCCTCGGCCCATTGTGCAAACAGCTCAGCATGGCGTCCTTCTTCAGGCTGCAGCGCGGGGTTGCTGAAACCCGGGAAATACAGGTCATTGAAGCTGGGTGCCGTGAAGCTGCTGCCATAAGACCCACCCGCCCGCCAAGCTGGCGTGATGGCGTAAGCGTAGGCCATTGCGCCGGTGGTTTTGCCGCCAAACTGCGAATTGCGGTCTTGGCGCAGACTGGCCTGCAGGCTGTGGCCGTCGACCGCCAGCGACCAGGCCAGCGCCGCCGCGTCAATGCTGCGGCGGCTGACGGTGTAGGCGGGCCCGGGGCGGCTGACGTCTTGCTCGATGCGTTCCAGCAGCAGCACCGCTTCGCCCAGCGGCAATGTGAAGCGGTTTTCCCACGACAGCTGCGTCTGGTCGGTCTGGGTGGCGCCCAGCGTGGCAAAGGCGCTGGCTGACCGCAGCGTGTCGTAACTGTCCAGCGACCGCCCGAAGGCCACCTGCGTGTGCCAGGCAGCCAGCAACTGCCCGCTTAACTGCAGGCTCTGCACACTGTTGCGCAGACCGGCCCGTGCGTCCACACCGGGGCCGTCGTCAAACTGCGTCTTGCCACGCGACTCCAGCCATAACGCATCGGCGCG
>JANNMQ010001084.1:0-1674 GCA_031398045.1 Rubrivivax sp. | reverse complement strand
TTTGGCGTGGCCGTCGGCACCGATCTCACTGTGCCGGTGCAGCGGCAAGAAGTACAGCCAGTGCCACAGCGGTGGCAGCGGCATGCCAGGGCTGACCGGCGCCGCCGCGTGGTCCAACGTGGCGGCCAGAGCCGCCACCGGGGTGGCGCCGATGGTGTCCTGCACCGTCTCGCTGCGGCCCACCCAGGCGCTGAGTTCGTCCACCACCAGGCCCCGGTCAGAAGCTGTGGCGCAGGCCAAATTCGTAGCCGCTGCTGAGCTTGCCACTCGCGATGCCAGCCGGCCCACCCGGCACTGTGAAGGTGGCAGCGCCGTCGTTGTCGATGCGCGAATAGGTGGCATACAGCGCGCTGCGTTTGGACAGGCTGTAGACGTAACCCACACCCAACAGCAGGGCGTCGTTGGCGTCAATGTTGGTGGTGCCCACACGGCCCGACAGGTCGGCTTGCAGCGCGGTGGCTTTCAGTTCATGGGCGCCGAAGTTCATCGTTCCCGACACCATCACATTCGTCTGCTCGGCACTGCCCTGCTCAAACTTGCGCCAGGCTACGTTGACACGACCGGGGCCGAAGTTGTAGCTACCGCCTACTGCCGTGTCCTTGAACTTGCTGGCCGTGGTGGCGGTGGTCTCAACCACACTGTGGCCCAGCGCGACGGTGAAGCCGCCGCCCGACCAGCCGGCGCGGCCGCTGATGGTTTTGGTGTCGGCGGCGGCACTGCCTTCGGCCGCAGACACCATCAACTGGCCTTCAAAACCGCCCAGCCCGCCGGGCAGGAAATAGTGAATGGCGTTGCTGGCGCGCACCGTGGTGTTGGCGGCCGTGCCCCAGGTGGAACGGATGGGGCCCACCGGGGTGCTGGAGATCATGTTGTTGCTGCCAGCCACACCCACGTAGCCAAACACGTCAAAGCGGTTCCAGGCCAGATAGGTGGGCACGAAGTCGCGGCCCAGCCGCACTTCGCCCCAGCCGCTGCCCATCAGGCTGACGGTGGAGCGGCGGTCCCAGAAGCCGCCTGTGGGGTTGCCGGTGTCCACCGCAATGCCGTGTTCCAGATGGAAACCTGCACGCAGGCCACCGCCCAGGTCTTCCACACCACGCACCACCAGGCGGCTGGTGGCGTTAGACCCGCTGACCAGCGACTTCACCGAGCCCAATCCTTCGTTGCTGACGCTGCGCGCGGCCGCGTCCATGATGCCGGACAACGTGACCGAACTTTGGGCCAGCGCAGAGCCGGCAAACAGGGCCGCGACAGCAGCGGCGATGAGATTTTTATTCAACGGAAAGTCTCCTGATGGACCCATGGAAGGGTGGAGGGGTGAAGCGGTAGACCGGCTGGTGAGCAAGGGCTGCTGAAGCATAAAGCGTCAGCGGTCTGGAACAGGCTGGTGCTTCTACGGCTGGTGCCGACGGGCTGCTTCAGTCGGCCGTGAGCTTGGCCTTTTGCACCACAGCGCGCCACTTCACCACCTCGGCCTTCACCAGCGCGCCCAGCTGCTCGGGTGTGCTGGTCTCCACATCGGCACCGTGGCCTTCGATGCGCTGGATCACTTCCTTGTCATTGAGCACCTGGTTCAACACCTTGTTCAGCTGCTCGACTATTGTCTTGGGTGTTTTGGCCGGCGCAAAGATGGCGTACCACTGCTGCACGTCCACCCCGTCCACGCCCATTTCC
>JANNMQ010001071.1:0-5724 GCA_031398045.1 Rubrivivax sp. | reverse complement strand
GCTGCCGCCCCACAGCCAGCACAGCGTGGCTGCCGGCAGGTGTTCACCACTGCGGGCGCGGGCCAGCCGCAGCAATTGCCTTTCAACAAAAGGCACACGCGACAGCGGCAGGTCAAAACTCAGGCACACCTTAACCGGCAGGTCGTCGCCAGCTTTGCTGCTGACATCAGCGGCCGGGTTGGCCTGCTGCACGCGCCAGGCCCAGTTCAAGCGGCCGGGCACGGCGGTTGTCGACGGTTCAAACACCAGGTTGCCATACGAAGCCTGGGCTTCAATGCGAAGTGCAGGCCGGCCGCCCACGGTTTCAGCGCTGTAGCGCGTAACCGGGGGCTTTTGCTGCGGCAAGGTGACCACGCGCCAGCCCGCACCCAACTGGCCGCCCTGCACCAACGGCGGCAACATCGACAGCGGCGCTGCGGTGGTTGCCGTGGGCGCCACATCGGGTGCGGCTATTGCGGCTGCGGTTTCGGCTGCCTGCACCCGCACCGGCCCCGTCAAGCCACTGCAGGCCAAACCAAACACCACACACCAACTGCGCTGTTGCAAGCTGTCAGCCTCGGCGCCAGGTGTGCAGTCGTTCTACCCAACGCAGCAAAGCCAACGGCTGGTGCGCGCGCTTCCATTCGCCAGCAGCGTACTTGTTCGCTTCGGACAGCGTGGGGTAGGTGTGGATGGTGCCCAGAATCTTGTTCAGGCCGAGGCCGTGTTTCATGGCCAGCACATATTCAGCCAGCAAGTCGCCAGCATGCACGCCCACGATGGTAACGCCCAGTATGCGGTCTTTGCCGGGTTCGGTGAGCACCTTCACCCAGCCCTGTGCGGCGCTGTCGGCGATGGCGCGGTCCAGGTCATCGATGCCGTACCGTGTGACCTCTACAGCGACGCCTTTTTCCTTGGCCTCCTGTTCGTTCAGGCCCACCCGCGCCACTTCAGGGTCGATGAAAGTGGCCCAGGGTATGACGCTGTAGTCGGCCTTGAATTTCTTGAAAGTGCCAAACAGTCCGTTGACCGCGGCATACCAGGCCTGGTGCGCAGCCGTGTGCGTGAACTGGTAGGGGCCTGCCACGTCACCCGCGGCCAGGATGTTGGGATACAGTGTCTGCAGGTATTCGTCAGTGACCACCGTGCGCTGCGTGGGTATGCCCAGTTCTTCCAGGCCAAAACCCTGCAGACGCGCGACGCGGCCCACGGCGCACAGCAGCACATCAAAGGCGATGCGTTTTTCCTGACCACCGGCTTCAACGATGATGAACTTGTCATCGCCCACCTTTTCACAGCGCAGCGCTTTGTGGCCGGTCAACACCCGCACACCATCGGCTTCCAAGGCCTTGCGCGCATAGGCTGACACATCCTCGTCTTCGCGAATCATGATGCGCGGCGCCATCTCCACCTGCGTCACTGCACTGCCCAGCCGCGCAAAGCTCTGCGCCAGTTCACAACCGATGGGGCCACCGCCCAGCACCACCAGGCGCTGGGGCAGTTCACGCAAACCCCACAACGTGTCACTCGTCAGGTAGCCCACGTCATTCAAACCCGGCAGCGGCGGCACAAAGGGCATGGCGCCGGTGGCAATGACGATGCTTCGGGTGGACAGTAGCTGGGTGCTGCCGTCGTCTTGCGTGATCTGCACATGCCAGGGGTCGATGATCTTGGCGCTGCCCATCTGCACGTCCACTCCCAGGCCGGTGTAGCGCTCTACCGAGTCATGCGGCTCGATTTCTTTGACAACCTGTGCGATGCGGTCCATCACCTGCGCAAAGTCCAGCTCGTATTCAGCGCGTTTGATACCGTAGTCGGCGCTGTGACGCATTTGCCGCGCCAGCGTGGCCGTCTTGATCAGCGCCTTGCTGGGCACGCAGCCGTAGTTCAGGCAGTCGCCACCCATTTTGTGTTTTTCAACCAGCGTGACCTTGGCTTTGACCGCCGCCGCGATGTAGGACGTGACCAAACCCGCAGCGCCAGCGCCGATGACCACCATGTTGCGGTCGTAGCTCTTGGGCTTTTTGTTGGCCCAGCGTGCGTAAACCCGCCGCGCATTCACGGCATCGATTATTTTCTTGGCCAGCAACGGGAACAGGCCCAGCAGCACAAACGACAACAACAAACCCGGCGACAAAATGCCCTTCAGCGAATCAATGCGCGCCAGCTGCGTGCCGGCGTTCACGTATACCAGCGTGCCGGCCAACATGCCCAGCTGGCTGACCCAGTAGAAGGTGGTGCCCTTCATCTTGGTCAGACCCATCAGCAGGTTGATGACAAAAAATGGGAACACCGGCACCAGGCGCAACGTGAACAGGTAGAACGCGCCTTCCCGTTCAATGCCCTTGTCGATGTCGGCCAGCCGCGCGCCAAAGCGCGACTTCACGCTGTCGCGCAGCAAATAACGCGAAACCAGCATGGCCAGCGTGGCGCCCAGGCTGGAAGCAAAAGACACCACCACCGTGCCCACCCACAGGCCGAACACCGCACCGGCCAGCAGCGTCAGCAGCGCTGCGCCAGGAAACGACAGTGCGGTGACGGCCACATAGACCGCAAAAAAAGCGGCCATCACCAGCACAGGCTGCGCGGCATACAGCGCCGCAAAACTGGCCTGCGCACCCTTGATGTAGTCCAGGCTCAAAAAGCGGCCCAGATCAAATACGAAGTAACCTGCCACAGCGGCCAGCAAGGCCAGCAGCAGCAAGGCTTTTTGTTTGTTCATGAGCAGCAAGTCTCCTAAAGTGACCAACGGCACACAGGGTGGCCGCTGCAGTGTGTCAACGCAAGCGCCCGGACCTTACACCCGCAGCATGTGCCACCCCGTCCACAGCCGTGTACCGATGGTCAACGCACACAGCGCTGCAAAACCGTAGGCGAAGTAAACAAAGTGCTGCGGCCACAGGCACATCAACACAAAACAAATGATGGTTTCGGTGGCCTCCGTCAGCCCGCCCAGGTAGTAGATGCCTTTGCTGGGAAAGGTGGCACGAGCCAGCCCGCGCTGCGCCGCCAGCGCAGCAAAGGCTAAAAACGTTGAGCCGGTGCCCATGAAGGCGGCGAGCAACACCGCGGCCGGCAGGGCATTGGTTGCCGGCTGCGCCACGGCAAAGGCCAAAGGAATGCTGGCGTAAAACAGGAAGTCGAAAGTGATGTCCAGGAATGCACCCGCGTCAGTGGGTTTGCCCAGCCGTGCCACCGCACCGTCCAAGCCGTCACACAGGCGGCTGGCGAGCAGCAGCGCCAGGCCCCAAAGCGGGTGGCCCGTGGCGATGGCCAACGCAGCGGTGCAGCCCAGCACAAAACCGAACACCGTGACCGTGTTGGCCGCAATGCCGGCTGCCACCAGGCGCCGCGCCACCGCCACCACCGCAGGGCGCAGCAGCTTCAGGGCCGCCGCGTCAAGCACGGCAGCGCGGCGGCTGGTAGGCCTTCAAGTTGAGCCGGGCTGCACAGCGTTCAAGTTTTTGCTTTTGATTCACGGGCCGGTGCAGGTTTGCGCGGTAGTGAAGCTTCAAACTTTGCACGCGCCTGGTTTTCGGTCAGGCCCTTGAGCGCCTTGCAGGTGCCCTTGGGCACATACTTCCATTCACCCGGGTCGTTGTCCATGCTGGCTTCACCCGCACAGGTGTGGGTCATGGCCAGGTTGCTGCAATCGTTCTGCCCGGCTTTGGCGATGCCGTAACAGGGTTCGTTGCCTTTGGCACTGCCGTGCGCCTGCGCAGGGCTGGGGCCCAACAAGCCCAGTGCCAGCGCGGCAGCGACGGCACGGGCGGCGGAGTTTGCGGTGTCATTCATCGGGAGGGCTCCTGCGCGGTTGTCATCAACCAAGATTGTGCCGGCGCCGTTCGCCCATGGGCGCCTGCGGGCATTTTGTTGAACAAGCTGCCAACCCACTGCGGAACCCTCTTCGCTTTTGGAGCTTGGTGTTTTGTATGATGTTTTTTGTATGACCCATTCTTTTACCGCCGTGGTCCCCGCGCAGCGCCTGTCTGACCAAGTGGCGCAGCAATTGCACGCCGAGATCAAAACGAGCCGGCTGGCAGCGGGCGACAAGCTGCCCACCGAATCCGCACTGGCGGCGCAGTTTGGTGTCAGCCGCACGGTGGTGCGCGAAGCGGTATCGAGGCTGAAGTCGCTGAAACTGGTGCACGCCATCCAGGGCAGCGGTGTGTACGTGGCGCAGTGCCCGCTGGTGGCGCCGCTGGAATTTGATGCCTTAGGGACCGACCCCAGGCAGGCCCTGCCGAAGACGGCGCTGACCCAGATGCTGGAACTGCGCCGCGCCTTGGAAGCTGAAGCCGCCACACGCGCTGCGCAGCGTGCCAACACGGCTGATGTGCGGCAGATCAAACAAGGCGTGCGGGCTTTGCAGACGGCCGTGCGCGCCGGCCACAGCGGCGTGGAAGAAGACCTGCAATTTCACCGCAGCATTGCACTGGCGGCGCACAACCCTTTCCTGACCAGCACGCTGGACTACCTGGCGCAGTTTCTGCGCGGTGCCATCGGCGTGACTCGCGCCAACGAGGCGCGGCGCAACGACTTCAGCGAACAGGTGCGCGCCGAACATGCCGCCATCGTGGACGCCATTGCACAGCACGACCCCGCCACTGCCTATCACGCAGCCTGCCTGCACATGGACAACGCCGTGCTGCGCATCGAGCAGGCCGACCCGAATTTCTGGACGCAAGAAGGTGGCCGTCTGGCGCGGCCGCTGGTTAAACGGCTGCGCGCAGGCTGACGGGCTTTGGAGCAGTGGTGCTGGAGCTGGGACAGTGGGACAGTGGGGTTGTAGAACTGCGCTGCTTGTACGCACCAGGGTAGACCCGCGGACCCCGCCACAATCAAAGTTGTATGATGACCTGACAAATAGTTTGACCCAGCCCTCTTCATGACCACCACCCCTGCGCCAAGCCCGAACGGCCCACCCACCGTCGGCTTGGTGGGCTTGGGTGCCATGGGCAGCGGCATGGCGCAGTCGCTGCGGCTCGCGGGCTACCCGCCCTGTGTGTACGACGTGCGACCAGGCGTAGCGCAAGCCTTTGCAGACGCGGGCGGCCAGGCCTGCAACACGCTGGCCGAATTGGGCGCTGCCTGCGATGTGGTGGTGTCGGTGGTGGTCAACGCGGCACAAACTGAAAGTGTGCTGTTTGGCAGTTGTGACCAACCCGGCTGCGCCGCAGCCATGAAACCCGGTAGCGTGTTTGTGATGTGCTCCACCGTCGACCCCAACTGGTCGGTGGCGCTGGAAGCCCGGCTGCAGGCGATGGGCTTGCTGTACATCGACGCCCCTATTTCAGGCGGCGCCGCCAAGGCCGCCAATGGCCAGATGACGATGATGACGGCTGCCACGCCGCAGGCCTACGCCGTGGCGCAGCCGCTGCTGCATGCCATGGCCGCCAAGGTGTACCGCCTGGGCGACCGCGCGGGCGCCGGCAGCAAGGTGAAGATCATCAACCAGCTGCTGGCCGGTGTACACATCGCTGCCGCCGCCGAAGCCATGGCGCTGGGCCTGCGTGAAGGGGTGGAAGCGGCGGCGCTGTATGAAGTCATCACCCACAGCGCCGGCAACAGCTGGATGTTTGAAAACCGCATGGCTCATGTGCTGGCTGGCGACTACACACCGTTGTCGGCGGTGGACATTTTTGTCAAAGACCTGGGCCTGGTGCTGGACATGGCGCGTGCCAGCAAGTTTCCGCTGCCGCTGTCCAGCACCGCGCACCAGATGTTCATGCAGGCCAGCACGGC
>JANNMQ010001065.1:0-2168 GCA_031398045.1 Rubrivivax sp. | reverse complement strand
GTGACGGCGATCGACACACACTGGATCTGGCAGGACGGCCAGCGGCTGACGAAAGACCCGCTGCAGATCGTCGGCGGCCACGTGCAGGTGCCGAAGAAGCCGGGGCTGGGTGTGGAGCTCGACATTGTGGAAGTCGAGAAGGCGCACCAGCTCTACCTTCAGCACGGCCTGGGTGCGCGCGATGACGCCAGCGCGATGCAGTATCTCGTCCCTGGATGGCAGTTCAATCCCAAACGCCCCGCGTTTGTCCGATAGCGCGTCCCGCTACCGACCGTTGGAAGAAACCATGTTCAAGAATCTCATCGCCGGCGAATGGACCCCAGGCACCCGTGTATCGCGCATCATCAATCGTTCCGGCACCCGCGACCTGGTGGGTGAATACGCCCAGGCCGACGCCGCGCAAACGCGGGCGGCAATAGCTGCGGCACAGGCCGCTTTCCCATCTTGGAGCCTGAGCACCCCGCAGCAGCGCTTCGACATCCTGGACACCGCAGGCAGCGAGATTCTCGCCCGCCGCGCCGAACTGGGTGACCTGTCGTGGATGGCACGCAGCTTGCGCAGGACCTGGAATACGTGGGCATCGCCAAGGCCGAGGGCGGCACCTTGGCCTCCGGCGGCGAAGCCCTTTAGCACAACGCCGACGGCCAGCCCGGCCACTTCATGACGCCCTCGATGTTCACCAACACCACGGCTGCGATGCGCATCAACCGCGAAGAGGTCTTCGGACCGGTGGTGAGCGTGATCGCCGCCCTCAGCCACCAGCGTATCGCTGTTGCAGGCCTGGACGTGTTCGAGAATGAACCCGATGTGCCGCCCGCGCTTACCGCCCACGCTGATGGGACTGGACAACGTGGTGTTGCTGCCACACGCGACCAGCGCCACGCAGCAGACGCGGCAGGCCGTGGCCGGCTGTTTGTTCAACAACCTGCACAGCCACTTCACCACTGGGCGCCTGCTGTCTGAGGCGCCTGCCCCCGCATGGACTTCAAACCAGGACTCACCATGAATATCGGACTGAACATTGGCTTTGTGGGCCTCGGCATCATGGGTGCGCCCATGGCCGGCCACCTGCGCGCTGCTGGTCACGCACTCTTCGTCACCACCCGCAGCAGCGTGCCCGCCGCGCTGCTGGAAGCCGGCGCCGTGACTTGCGCCACCGCCGCTGAAGTGGCGGCCAAAGCCGACGTGATCTTCACGATGGTGCCCGACACACCTGACGTGGAGAAGGTGCTGTTCGGCAACGGCGGCATCGCCGAAGCGTTGAAGCCGGGCAAGACCGTGGTCGACATGAGCAGCATTTCGCCGATGGCCACCAAGGACTTTGCCGCGCGCATCAACGCGCTGGGTTGTGACTACCTGGACGCGCCGGTGAGTGGCGGCGAAGTGGGTGCCAAGGCGGCGTCGCTGACCATCATGGTCGGTGGCAGCGAAGCCACCTTCGCGCGCGTGCTGCCGCTGCTGCAACTGCTGGGCAAGAACATCACCCACGTCGGCGGCAACGGCGACGGGCAGACCACCAAGGTGGCCAACCAGATCATCGTGGCACTGAACATCGCGGCGGTCAGCGAAGCACTGGTCTTTGCCAGCAAGGCCGGCGCCGACCCGGCCAAGGTGCGGCAAGCGCTGATGGGCGGCTTCGCGGCAAGCCGCATTCTTGAAGTGCATGGTGAACGCATGATCAAGCGCACCTTCAACCCGGGCTTCCGCATCAAGCTGCACCAGAAGGACCTGAACCTGGCGCTGCAAGGTGCCCGTGAACTGGGCGTAAGCCTGCCGCAGACCGCCGGCGCCGCGCAACTGATGCAGGCCTGTGCAGCCAACGGCATGGCTGAACTGGATCACTCGGCGCTGGTGAAAGCGCTGGAGCTGATGGCCGGGCACGAAGTGGCCAAGGCCTGATGCGCCAGCGTTCCAACACCAAGCCCACTGCTTCAACATGAACCTCCCCACACACCAACTGACCATGACCGTGCTGATGACGCCGGACATGGCCAACTTCTCCGGCAATGTGCACGGCGGCACCATCCTCAAGTTGCTGGATCAGGTGGCCTATGCCTGCGCGAGCCGCTACGCAGGGCGCTATGTGGTCACGCTCAGCGTGGATCAGGTGATGTTTCGCCAGCCGATCCATGTGGGCGAGCTCGTCACCTTTCTCGCCAGCGTCAACC
>JANNMQ010001064.1:0-2143 GCA_031398045.1 Rubrivivax sp. | reverse complement strand
AAGTTGAAGACGCGCTGTACCGCCACAGCGCCGTGCTGGCTTGCGCGGTGGTGGCGCGGCCCGACGCCAAATGGGGCGAAACACCGGTGGCCTATGTGGAGACCAAACCCGGTGCCCAAGTCACTGCTGCGGAACTGGTGGCGCACTGCAAGACGCTGCTGGCCAGCTACAAGGTGCCGCGCGAGATACGCTTCGAGGCCATTCCCAAGACCAGCACCGGCAAGATTCAGAAGTTCCAACTGCGGGAACGCGCCAAGTCTTCTTCAGCCAACGAATAGGCCCGCCATGAACGCCCCCCAACACCAGACCCAGATGGCCCCCGAACCCGCTCAGGCGGCACCCAACACGCTGGCGCCGCTGCTGGTGCACCGCGACAGGCGCGGTGTGGTCACCCTCACGCTGAACCGCCCGCAGGCCTTCAACGCCTTGTCAGAAGCCTTGTTGACGGCCTTGCAGCAAGCGCTGGACCAGGTGGCCGCCGACCCCACTGCGCGGGTGCTGGTGCTGGCCGCCAACGGCAAGGCCTTCTGCGCCGGGCACGACCTGAAGGAGATGCGCGCGCAGCCCTCACAGGGCTACTACGAGCAGCTGTTTGCGCAGTGCGGCCGTGTCATGCTGGCGCTGCAACAGCTGCCGGTGCCGGTGATTGCGCGGGTGCAAGGCATGGCCACCGCCGCAGGCTGCCAGCTGGTGGCGCAGAGCGACCTGGCGGTGGCGGTGCACGACGCGCGTTTTGCCGTCAGCGGTGTCAACCTGGGGCTGTTTTGCAGCACGCCCAGTGTTGCGCTCAGCCGCAACCTGTCGCGCAAAGCGGCATTTGAAATGCTGGTCACCGGTGACTTCATCAGCGCCGACGAGGCCCTGGCCAAGGGCCTGCTGAACCGCGTGGTTGCAGTCGACGCGCTGGACGCCGCGGTGGCGCAACTGGTAGACCGCATCGTGTCCAAACCGCGTGTGGCGCTGGCACTGGGCAAGGCGCTGTTTTATCGGCAGCTGGAAAGTGGCATGGCCGCCGCCTATGAAGACGCCGCGCACACCATGGCCTGCAACATGATGGACGCCAGCGCGCTGGAAGGTGTGCAAGCCTTCATCGACAAACGCCCGCCAGATTGGGACCTTCAGCGCTGAGATTCAAGCCCTGCATAAAGCCCGAGCTGCCACCATGCTGCGAACAAGCTGCCGGCCCATGCCCAACGC
Source organism: Rubrivivax sp. (assembly GCA_031398045.1). Taxonomy (GTDB): domain Bacteria; phylum Pseudomonadota; class Gammaproteobacteria; order Burkholderiales; family Burkholderiaceae_C; genus Rubrivivax. Next base: position 946 of record JANNMQ010001064.1, on the reverse strand, counting down.
CAGGATGCGCCAGGATGCGCCAGCCGGGCCTGCGCGCAGCACCGCCGCAGCAGGTGATTGACAGCCAACTGCACAAAAACATGTCCAACGCTACCAACGCGCAGATCTCTGCACCAGCGCCCATTGGCGCACCACAACCCCTGGCCGGCTTGCGGGTGGTGGAATTCACCCACATGGTGATGGGCCCCACCTGCGGCATGGTGCTGGCCGACCTCGGCGCCGAGGTCATCAAGGTCGAGCCCATCGACGGCGAAGGCACACGCCGCCTGCTGGGTGCTGGCGTTGGGTTTTTTCCGATGTTCAACCGCAACAAGCTCAGCATCCGCGTCGACTTGAAGCAGGCCGCTGGTGCAGCGGTGGCACGCCAGCTGGCGGCCAGCGCCGACGTGGTGGCTGAAAACTTCAAGCCCGGTGCGTTGCTTAAGTTCGGCTTGGACTACAAGGCGCTGGCGGCCGCCAACCCGCGCCTCATCTACGTCAGCCACAAAGGCTTTCTGCCGGGCCCTTACGACCAGCGGCCGGCGCTGGACGAGGTGGTGCAGATGATGGGTGGGCTGGCCTACATGACCGGCCGCCCGGGTGACCCGCTGCGCGCCGGTACCAGTGTGAACGACATCATGGGCGGGTTGTTCGGTGCCATTGGCGCAATGGGCGCGCTGATCCAGCGCGGCATCACCGGCAAAGGCATGGAGGTGCAGAGCGCACTGTTCGAAAACAACGTGTTCCTGATGGGCCAGCACATGCTGCAGTACGCGATGACCGGCCGCCCCCCAGCGCCGATGCCCGTGCGCGAAAGCCCCTGGGCGGTGTACGACGTGTTCACGGTGCGTGATGGTGAGCAGGTGTTCCTGGCGGCGCGCAGCTCGGCCAGCGCGCGCACCACCGCGTCCTCGCAGGTGATCGGCACGATGCGCGTCGCGAGGGCGTAGCTGTCCGCCTCGTTGTC
>JANNMQ010001060.1:0-5411 GCA_031398045.1 Rubrivivax sp. | reverse complement strand
CCACGCGGTCACAGGTTTCGGCGATCACACCCATGTCGTGGGTGACCAGCATCACCGCCGCGCCTTGTTCTTTGCACAGGCGTTTCAGCAGCGTGATTATCTGCGCCTGTATCGACACGTCCAGCGCTGTGGTGGGCTCGTCAGCCACGATCAGCTGCGGCTCGGCGGCCAGCGCCAGCGCTATCACCACACGCTGGCGCATGCCGCCGCTGAACTGGTGCGGATACTGGTTGATGCGCTCAGCGGCCGCCGGTATGCCAGTTTGTTGCAGCAAATGGATGGCGCGCTGGCGAGCTTCTTCGGCGCTGACAGGCAGGTGTGTGAGGATGGTTTCGGTGAGCTGGCGGCCGATGGTGTACAGCGGGTTCAGCGACGTCAGCGGGTCTTGAAAAATCGCACCGATGCGGCGGCCACGGATCTTGCGCATGGCTTCATAGGGCAGGTTGTCGATGCGCTGGCCTTGCAGCCGGATTTCACCGCCGGCAATGCGGCCGGGCGGCTCCAGCAGGCCGATGATGGCCGCGCCGGTCAACGACTTGCCGGCACCCGATTCACCCACCACGCCCAGGATTTCACCGGCCTGGATGTCGAAGGAAATGTCGTCCAGTGCCAGCAGCGTGCCGCGCCGGGTGGGAAATTCAACCCGCAGGTTTCTGACTTCGAGCAGCGGTGTGGACATCTCAGCGCAGTTTCGGGTTTAGCGCGTCGCGCAGCCAGTCGCCCAGCAGGTTCACGCTCAGCGCAATCAGCACCAGCATCACACCCGGGAAGATGGTGATCCACCACTCGCCAGAAAACAGCAGGTCGTTGCCAATGCGGATCAATGTGCCCAGCGACGGTGAGGTCGAAGGCACACCGACACCCAGAAAGGACAGTGTGGCTTCGGTCAGGATGGCCGAGGCCACCTGGATGGTGGCCAGCACCAACACCGGCCCCAGCACATTGGGCAATACATGTTTGAACATGATGCGGCCCGGCGCCACGCCGATCACACGTGCGGCCTGTACATATTCCTTGTTACGTTCCACCAGCGTGCTGCCGCGAACCGTGCGTGCGTATTGCACCCAGCCCGGCAGCGCGATGGCCAGTATCAGCACACCAAACGCCAGGCTCTCATGGGCGTTAGGAAACATTGCGCGGCCCACACCGTCGATCAGCAGCGCAATCAGGATGCTGGGGAAAGACAGCATCACGTCACACACCCGCATGATGAACGCGTCCACCCGGCCACCGGCAAAACCGGACAGCAGGCCCAGCCCAACGCCCACCAGCATCGACAGCACCACAGAAGCCAGGCCCACAAACAGTGAGATGCGCGCGCCATAAAAAAGCGCTGAGAGGATGTCGCGGCCCTGGTCGTCGGTGCCCAGCAGGTAGTTGCGGCTGCCCCCGTCTATCCAAGCCGGGGGCAGGCGGGCGTCTGACAGGTTCAACGTCGCCAGATCAAAAGGGTTGTGCGGCGACACCCAGGGCGCAAACAGCGAACAGAACACACACAGCGCGGCGATCACGGCAGCAGCCATCGCCATCGGTGAATGGCGAAAGCTGTGCCAGACGTCACTGTCGAACCAGCGCGCCCAGGCGCTGGGTGCGGCCGTGGTGGGTGTCACGAGGGTGTTTTCGGGCGGAATCATGACTGGGTTGCGATTGGTTTCAATGTCCGCCAGCCGGTCGTTCCATGCGCAGGCGCGGGTCGACGGCGAAGTACAGCAGGTCCACGGTCAGGTTCACCAGCACAAAGATCAATGCAATCAGGCACAGGTAAGCCGCCATCACCGGGATGTCGGCAAACTGCACCGCCTGTATGAACAGGAAGCCCATGCCAGGCCACTGGAACACGGTCTCGGTGATGATGGCAAAGGCGATCAGGCTACCGAGCTGCAGGCCGGTAATGGTGATCACCGGCACGAGTGTGTTTTTCAATGCATGGCCGAAATACACCGCCTGGTCGGTCAGCCCGCGGGCGCGCGCAAACTTGATGTAGTCGGTGCGCAGCACCTCCAGCATCTCGGCACGCACGAGCCGCATGATGAGTGCGAGCTGAAAGACAGCCAACGTGATGGCCGGCAGCACCAGGTGTTTCCAGCCGTCCAGGCTGAGCATGCCGGTGCTCCAGCCACCCAGCTGGATGGTGTCGCCGCGGCCGAAGCTGGGCAGCCATTGCAGGGTGACTGAAAACACCAGGATGAGTAGGATGCCGATCAAGAAGGTGGGCAAAGACACGCCCAGCAGCGACACAATCATTGCTACCTGGGCGCCGAAATGGCCACGCCGCAGCGCCGCATACACCCCCAGCGGCACACCCACCACCAGCGCGATCACAGCGGCCACCAGCGACAGCTCCAGCGTGGCCGGAAAGCGTTCTGCAATCAGCCCCGACACCTTGCGGCCCTGGCGCAAACTCATGCCAAATTCGCCCTGCACGGCGTTGCCGACGAATTTTGCAAACTGCACCGGAAACGGTTGATCCAAGCCCAGGTCCTGGCGCAGTTTGTCGCGCTGTTCCTGCGTGGCATCTTGGCCCAGCAGGTTGGTGACGGGGTCGCCCACGTACTGAAACAGCATGAAGGCCAGGAAGGCCACGGTGAGCATCACCACCAGGGCTTGCAGCAGTCGGCGCAGGATGAAAGCGAGCATGAATGATCGGCAAGGGGCGAAAGCGGCATCAGCGGCACTGCGGCCGGACCGAGATCTTGTGCAGGCACGTGGACGTTGGCTGCCAGGGCCTGCACGCTGAATGATGCTCGAGCTGATTGGCGGGGCGCAGAGGTGAAGACCCTGCCTGCGCAGCTTCAATGCAGCTGGATGTCTCCAAACCAGGACAGCGCGGTGGATTGGGTGTTGTCGCTGTCGGCCATCACGGCCACTGACACCAGCGCGCCTGGCGCTTCGCCAAAGGCCAGACGATAGTCGTCGGCCAGATTGCGGCGGTGGTCACGCCAGCGGCCCAGTTGTGCGGTGCCCGAGTCGACGACGATCTTGCGGATGCGGTCGCTGCGCGGGTTGATGATTACCGAACCCACAGGGGCCTTGGCGTCCCACACGTACATCAGGGTGGCATAGGGTGGCTTTTCGCCCGTCAAGGCTTCGGCCAATTCAAACAAGGCGCGGGTGCGCTGGGGCAGTGCCGAGATGTTGCCGTCAAAAGCAAACAGCACACGCGCAGCAGAGTCTTCGAGGTTGGCGTCAGCCACGCTGGCATTCAGCGGCTGGTCTTGCACCCACCAGGAAAAGCTGACCTCGCGCAGCTCTTGCGCGGGCACTCTCAGCTTGCGCCGCCACATGCTGGCGGCGCGTTCGGCATGCGCCGCCACCGCTGGGCGGCCTTGGTGGTGGCCGGTGTGGTAACGGGTTGTCTGTTTGCCGGGCAAGGGCACGCTGTGCCAGCCTTCGGTCTGCTTGTGCTGGGGCGGTATGGCACAGGCAGCCAGCAGCAGCGCGCTGGCCATCATGGGCAGGGATCGGCGCTTCATCGTTGCTGGGCGGTTTGGCAGAAGTTCATATGCACGAACAAAAAAAAGACCGCCCGGGGGCGGTCTTGCTCAGTATCACGGCGGCTGGATAGGATTCCGGGCCGTCGTTGACAGTGGCTTAGAACGAGTGGCGCACGCCAATAGCGTAACCCTTCGAGTTGTCGCCACCACGGGTCTGGGCCAGGCCCGTACCGATGGTGAAACGCGAGCCAGCCGCAGCGGTACCGTCGTTGTCCAGCGCAGAGTACGTCGCGTAGAGCGCAGTGCGCTTGGAGAGGTCGTACTGATAGCCGAAAGCGAACTGGTCGGCGTCGAAGTCGCTGGTATTGGTGCCTTGTGCGCCCGAACTCTTAGCGTACGAAGCCTTCAGCAGACCAGCGCCAACCGGCACCGTAACGGCTACCAAGGCGGTCTTCTGGTCGCGCGTCAAGAAGTCGCGCTTGCTGTACTGACCGATGACGGTCAGGAAGCCCAGGTTGACCGAACCGCCAGCGTTGAAGTCGGTGTAGTCATCGGCCAGGCCGCCGTCCTTTGCCGTCTTGCCGTAAGCCACAGCCACGTTCACGGGACCGGCGGCGTAACCGACCCGACCGCCCAAATACTTGTTGCCCGGAACACCTTCACCAGCAGCAACTTGCACCTGGCCGTACAAGCCACCCATCGCGGGTAAGAAGTAGCCGATGGTGTTGTTGGCGCGGACCAGAGTGGTGGCGCCCGAACCCAGCGTCGAGACGAGGTTCAGCACCGAGCCCGGGCCATTGGTGCCGAACGGATCGAAGATGGTGTAGTTCCAGAACGACGGCGTGTAGTCGCGGCCCAGACGCACTTCACCGAAACCGCCCATCAGGCTGACTGTCGAACGCCGCTGCCAGTTCTGGCCACCACCGGTCGCTGTGCCGGTGCCATCGTCGTTGTTCATTGCGCCTTCGAGCCAGAAGCCGGCGCGCATGCCGCCACCGAGGTCTTCAACGCCACGGAAGCCGAGTCGGTTGCTGCTGAGTTGGTTGGAGGCCAAAAGCTTCTGCGACTGGGTACCGTTTTTAACGCTGACGGCAGACAAGTCAACGATGCCGAACAGGGTGACCGACGACTGGGCAGAAGCCACGCCAGCAAACGCGGTCAGCGCAGCCAGGGCGAGCAGGGATTTTTTCATTGCAACTATCTCCTAGGTTTTGAACAAGGGGTCCCGAAGGGCGGTCCCGAAAAGCATTCCCGATCAAATGGGTCACCCAGCAGGGTCCGAAGTAGAACCTCACTGGTGGGCTGATCAGGCCAACCTCCTGAAGCGGAAGCTGTCGCTATTGCAACAGACGCCCAGTCCGATTGCCAATGAACCGCCCAAAATCGACCCATAAAACGCGACGGGCTGTTGTCAATCAACAACGTGTGACCCCGCCAGCGGCGTGAGAGTCGATTCCGGTATTCTGGTTCCCTATGAATTTCTCCGATCGTTTTCTGGTTAGTCTGGACCATGCCCTGCGCACCCTGGCCGCGCCTGCGCTGGCGTCGCGCCCCAACCCAAGCAAGGCCCTCGAGGCTGCCGAAAGCCCCGCCATGCTGGCCGCCGACAAACAACTGTCAGGTTCTTTGATGCGCGTGAACCACGTGGGTGAAGTTTGTGCCCAGGCGCTGTACCAGGCCCAGGCGCTCACTGCCCGCAGCGAAACCCTGCGCCAGCAGATGCAACAAGCAGCCCGTGAAGAAACCGACCATCTGGCCTGGACCGAAGAAAGGTTGCAGCAGCTGGGTGCGCGGCCCAGCCTGCTGAACCCCTTGTGGTACGCCGGCGCTTTTGGCATTGGCTTGCTGGCGGGCCGCTTGGGCGACCGCGTGAGTCTGGGCTTTGTGGTTGAAACCGAGCGACAGGTGGAAGCCCACCTGGCGTCTCATCTGCAACAGCTGCCCGAAGCCGACCGAGCTTCTCGCGCCATCGTTGAC
>JANNMQ010001049.1:0-5505 GCA_031398045.1 Rubrivivax sp. | reverse complement strand
CTTGATACCGCTGAATGCGCAGAGCACTGTCTTGGAACCCGCCAAGAGCCTGTATGAAGAACTGGTGGCGCTGGACCGCGACTTCGGCACCGTGCTCAGCTTCTGCCCCGGCTTTCCGGCCGCCGATTTCGACGAATGTGCGCCGATGGTGTGGGGCCTGGGCGCGCGTGCCGAAGCCGCGGTTGAACGGCTGTACGCGCGCGCCGCCGCACCAGCGCAGTGGCGGGTGACGGTGTTGCCGGCGCGGGAATGTGTGGTGCAGGCGCTGGCGCTGGCGGCCACATGCAGCCAGCCCGTGGTGGTGGCCGACACGCAAGACAACCCCGGCGCCGGCGGCGACAGCAACACCACCGGCCTGCTGCACGCACTGCTGGCACAAGGCGCCGGCCAGCGCCACCCCGGCCAGGTGGCGCTGGGCCTGCTGTTCGACCCCGCAGCGGCACGCGCTGCACATGCTGCCGGCGTGGGCAGCACCATCCACATCAGCCTGGGCACGGCCGTGCCCACCTTCACCGGCCAGCCCAGCGACCCGCCACTGCATGCACGCTTCAAGGTGCGCGCCTTGAGCGACGGCGTGTGCACGCTGAAGGGCCCGATGATGCGTGGTCTGACGGTGCGGCTGGGGCTTTGTGGCGCGCTGGAAGTGGACGGCATCCTGATCGCGGTGACGAGCGGCAAAAAACAATTGCTGGACCGCGAACTGCTGCGCATGCTGTCCATCCACACCGAACAGATGCGGCTGGTGGTGGTGAAAAGCAGTGTGCACTTCCGCGCCGACTTCCAGCCCCACGCCAGCCATGTGCTGGTGGCCAAGGCTGCAGGGCCGATGGCCGCCGACCCGGGCGATCTGCCGTGGCAGCGACTGCCCGCCACCACACGCACCCGGCCCTGACAGGTTGTTGCCGTGCTGCGGCCCACCACAACCGTGGCCCAGTGCGACGCCTGCGCCACGAACACGGGCAGCGGCCTTAGCGCGCAAACAAAAGCTTGCCGCTCCAGGCCAGGGCCGGCAGCTTTTCGCACCAGCAGCTCGCCAGCGCTTCGCGGCCGACCCACCGGCTGCCAGGCGCCAGGTTTCGATCCATACCGGCGGTGACGTTCATGATGCGGCCCCCTTGGCTTGCACCGTTCGCCCGGCGGCCTGCCAGCCGTCGATACCGCCACTCAAGTAGCGGGCGTTTAAGCCCACCGCGCGCAGGCGCAAGGCAGTGGCGCGGCCCACCTCATGGCCATACACGCAGTACACCACCACCTCGCGGTCGGCTGGCAGTTCACTGGCCCAGGCTGCCACCGCTTCGGGGTTGCGCCAGCACGCACCCGGGATCACGGTGGTGGCCTGCTCAAACACACCAGCCCGGCGCACATCCAGCAGCAGTGCGCCGGCCATTTTCTCGGTTAGGTGATCGGCTGTTGTGCCCCACCCTTCGCTGGCGGCATGCACGGCCTGCTGGTAGCGGCTATACACGGCGGCCCAGTTGATGTGGGCCATGAACACATCCACATAAGCACCGGCGGCAGCGCCGAAGTCCATGTGGTAAGCGTGTTCATACATGTCCAACGCCAGGATGGGCACACCGCCGGCCAGCGCCTGCGTGTGGTCAGAAGCCCACTGGTTAACCAGAGTGCCGTCGCGGGGCTGAAACACCAGCAGCACCCAGCCCGAGCCACCGCCCAGCGCCTTGCCCATGGCCACAAACTCTTCCTGCCAACGCTGCACGCTGCCAAAGTTGGCGGCCAGGGCCAGTTGCAGTGGCGGCTCCATCGGCTTGCCCAGGCCGCCCAGGCTGCTGAAGTACAACTCGTGCAGCAGCATCGAATTGGTGGCTATCAGCTCTTCGCGTTTCAGGCCGTTCAACACAAAGCCGGGTGTGCTGGCAAAAGCCGTGGCGCGCAACTGCGAACGGATGGCGTTCAGGCGTTTGACGGCGCCGCCATAGTTGTTGGCGTGGTGGCTTTCAATGAGCGGTGCGGACAGTTGCTGCAGGGCAGCGGCATCAAAAGGCAAAGCTTGCATGCGGGCGTCCATCAGGGTCTCCAGTAAAAAATCTAACTCAACCAAAGCTGCACCGAGCTGACGACCAGGCCCAGCACCGCACAGGCACCCAGCACCGGCATCACGCCCCACTTGAAGCGAAACAGCGCCAGCGCTGCAAGCAATGCGATAACAGCCGACCAGCCATCAAAGCGGCCCGAAAAGCCCTGTGGCCACAGCACGTGGTACGCAAAAAACAGCGCCAGGTTCAGTATCACGCCCACCACCGCCGCCGTGATGGCCGACAGCGGTGCCGTGTAGCCCAACTTGCCATGGGTGGCCTCCACCACCGGGCCACCGGCCAGGATGAAGATGAACGACGGCAAGAAGGTGAAAAAGGTGACTACGCAGGCGGCGATGGCACCGCCCATGAACAGCGCATCGGGCCCCAGCACCTGATTCAGCCACCCACCGACAAAACCTACAATGGCAACAACCATGATAAGGGGCCCCGGTGTGGTTTCACCCAGGGCCAGGCCGTCCATCATTTGCGGGCCGCTGAGCCACTGGTGGCTGTCCACCGCGCCTTGGTAGACATAAGGCAGCACCGCGTAGGCACCACCAAAAGTCAGCAACGCGGCTTTGGTGAAAAACCAGGCCATCTGCGTCAGCGTGCCTTGCCAACCGTACAAAACCAACAGAACGGCCATGGCCAGCAGCCACAGTGCAACGCCCAGCAGCAGCACCTGGGCCAGGTGGCGGCGAGAGAACCGCGCATGGGCCGGCGTGGGTGTGTTGTCGTCGATCAAAGCGGCGCCGTAACTTTGGTGCGCGCTGCCATGGCCCCCACCCAGCGCAAACACATGCGGCCAGCGCCGGGAGCCGAAATGGCCGATCAACGCCGCCGCCAACACGATGGCCGGAAACGGCGCATCTAACGCAAAAATGGCGATGAACGACGCTGCAGCAATGCCCCACATCCAGCGGTTCTTCAGCGCCCTTGTCCCGATGCGGTGCGCAGCGTGCAACACCAGCGCCGTGACGGCGGGTTTCAGACCGTAAAAGAGACCCGCCACCAACGGCAAGTTGCCAAAGCGCAGGTAGACCCACGACAGCGCAATCAGGATGAACAGCGACGGCAGCACAAACAGCGCCCCGGCCACGATGCCGCCCCAGCTGCGGTGCATCAGCCAGCCGATGTAGGTGGCCAACTGCTGCGCTTCGGGCCCGGGCAGCAGCATGCAGTAGTTCAGCGCGTGCAAGAAGCGCTTTTCGCTGATCCAGCGGCGGCGTTCCACCAGTTCGGTGTGCATGATGGCGATCTGCCCCGCCGGTCCGCCAAAGCTGATGAAGCCCAGCTTCAGCCAGAAGCGCAGCGCTTCGGCAAAAGACACGGCGGCAGGGGCAGCCCTGTCGTGCGGGGGGTCAGCGTGCATCGCGCACTGCACCCAGCGGTGCGGCCACCAGGGCGTCAAACACGGTGGCCGCAGCGGCCAAGAGCGGGTCGTCATCAGCATGCAGTTCACGCAGGCCGGCCAGCACACTTTCCAGGCCTGCCGCCTCGGGCGCGGGTATGCCGCCTGCGTCCAGGTAGTGCACGGCGGCGGCCAGACGCTGCAGCCTGGGGTCGGCATCCAGGCCAAAGCTGACCAGCATGACTTCAAACGTCACCCGCTGGCCCACGTGCGTGAAGCGCGCGCCGTCGTAGTCAAAACCCAGCGCACCACGGGGGGCTGGGGTGGGCGTGGCGGTGGCGCCCGCCGGGTCGGCCAGCCACAGAAAACGGGCTTCAGCATCGATGAAACGGCGCACCAACCAGGCGCAGGCCAGGCGGTCTACCCAGGGCCTGGCGCGTGTGGCCCAGCGTTTGCCCTTGAACTTGCGGGCGTCCAACACCCCAATGCCGTGATCGTCCAGCGCTTGCGGTTCACCGCGTGAAAAGCGCATTTCCAGCGCCAGTCGCAAGTCGTCGTGTTCGGCCTGCGCCTGGGCGGCTGCCGCACCGGGGTAATAGTCGATGCGCCGCAAGGTTTGCAACGCATCTGACAACAAACGCCAGCGGCGGCGCGCTTCGGTTTCACCCAAAACTTGCAGATCCACCTGCAGCTCCGACTGCAGCTGCACCGCCTTGTCATGCCACTGCACATAAGCCTCGGTGCGGTCAAACAGGGCCTGCAACTCGGCGGCTTGCGCGCCGTCGGTGGGCGACAACGCCAGCACCATGGCGGTGCCGCCGTGTTCACGCACTTCGGCAGCCAGCGGTTCGAACAAACCGCCGTGCGCTTGCGGCAGCAGGTAAGCCCCGTCACGCAGCGCGGCACAGCCCAAAGCCTTCAGCGCCCGCCACACACGCAAGCGCACCGCGTTGGGTTGGGTGGGCAGCGTGATGATCAGCAGCGACAGCATAAATGAATCATATGCTGCTTGCTATGTAATGTCTATTTCAGAATACGTCCAACCAGCCCATGGCAGACAAGCTTTGGCGGACAAGCGGCCGGCAACGGCCGGGGCCTTTCAGCCACATTCCTGCAGCAGCGGCGTTGACAAAGTCAGCGCGGCTGGGTGGGGGTGGCGAGCCCCTGCTGCGGGCCCCGTATCACAGTGCATCGAGCGGAAATATCGGTCGCCGCACCTGCTTGAAGGCCAGCTTGTCGTAGTCCGACGTGCACACCCCCGTGCCTGCACACTCCACCACACCGCTGGCCAGGCTCTTCAGCCCGGCACGCCAGTGCACGCGGCTCTTCAACATCAGGTACTGCAGGCGGTCGGGCTCCAGGCCCACGGCGGCAAAGGCGGCCAGGTCGTGCGGCTCGACGTGGTTGCTGATGACGACGATCTGGATACCGCCGGTGTCGAAGACCGCCGTGGGGCCCATGTCGTTGCGTTCACCCCGCGCCATCGGGCCCCGGTTGCGAAAACGACCATCACACAGCAGCTTGACACGACCGCTGACCACACGCGGCTGCCCCTTCAAGCCAATGGCCGGCATGTCCAGCTTGCCGCCCAGCGGCAGCGTCAGCTGCGCACCCACGCCGGCTGCGGCCATCTGCTGCACGGCGGCCGGGTCGAAGATGGCAAACGCGGCGGCGTCCTGCAGCCCGGCGTCCAGCATCGCACCCAGCACCGTCATGGTGTCCATGGTGCCGCCGCTGGCGCAGTTGTCGCTGTGGTCCAGCAGCACGACAGGGCCGTTAGGCCCGGCACCCGGCGCACGTGCAGCCGCCAGCTGCTGGGCACGGGCCATCGACGCCGCCAGCGGTTCGATCGTGTAGACAAAAGCCTGCCGCTGCGCCCAGGCCAGCGCCAGCAGTTCGTCGCACCAGCGGCGCGCCAGCGCGGGGTCGTTGTTGGTGACCACCACGGCCGACAGCCCGGCATCGTGGATGTCGGCATTCGGGAAGCCCACAAACACGCTGGCCGCCAGCGCGCCTTGCGCTTCCATCTCGCGGCAGCGCGCCTGCAGTTCACGGTTGGGGCTGTCGTCGGTGCCCTGGCGCATCACGTGCGGCAGCATGGCATTGCGGCCCCAGGCC
>JANNMQ010001003.1:0-3834 GCA_031398045.1 Rubrivivax sp. | reverse complement strand
GCACAGCCTGTACAACGGCGACCTGCTGGAAGCCGTGCAACAGGCTTTGCCGCGTTTGCGCGGCGCCTACGCGATAGCCGTGTTCTGCCGCGACGAGCCGCAGCGTGTGGTCGGCGCCCGCCACGGCAGCCCTTTGGTACTGGGCGTGGGCGAAGCCGCCGCTGGCGCCGGCAGTAAAGGTGAGGGCGAACACTTCCTGGCCAGCGACGCCATGGCCCTGGCAGGCGTGACGAGCCAGATCGTCTACCTGGAAGAAGGTGACGTGGTGGACCTGCAACTGGGCAAATACTGGATCAGCAGCGCGCAAAGCCAATGCGCGCCTGGCAACGCGCAAGCGTCCCCTACTGCCAACGGCCACACCACGCGCTACCAAAACGTGCAGCGCCCGGTGCGTACCGTGCATGCCCACAGCGGCGCGGCCGAACTGGGCCCCTACCGCCACTACATGCAAAAAGAAATCTTCGAGCAGCCGCGGGCGCTGGCCGACACGCTGGAGGGCGTGGCCGGCATCAGCCCCGAACTGTTTGGCGACGGTGCCTATCGGGTCTTCAAGGAGATTGACCGTGTGCTCATCCTGGCCTGCGGCACCAGCAGCTATTCAGGCATGACCGCCAAGTACTGGCTGGAAAGCATCGCCGGCATTCCCACCGCGGTTGAAATTGCCAGCGAATACCGTTACCGCGACAGTGTGCCCGACCCGCGCACGCTGGTTGTCACCATCAGCCAGAGCGGCGAAACAGCCGACACGCTGGCGGCGCTGAAACACGCTCGCAGCATGGGCATGGAACAAACACTCACCATTTGCAATGTGGCCACCAGCGCCATGGTGCGTGAATGCAAGCTGGCCTACATCACCCGCGCCGGCGTTGAAATCGGCGTCGCCAGCACCAAAGCCTTCACCACGCAGCTTGCCGGCTTGTATTTGCTGACGCTGGCCCTGGCGCAGGTGCGCGGCAAACTCAGTGCCGAACAGGAAACCAAGGAACTGAAAGCCCTGCGCCACTTACCGGTGGCGCTGCAGGCCGTGCTGGCGCTGGAACCGCAAGTGATGGCCTGGGCCGACGACTTTGCGCGCATGGACAACGCCCTGTTTCTGGGCCGTGGCCTGCACTACCCGATTGCGCTGGAGGGCGCGCTGAAGCTGAAAGAAATCAGCTACATCCACGCCGAGGCCTACCCCGCCGGCGAACTGAAACACGGCCCGCTGGCCCTGGTCACCGACAAAATGCCGGTGGTGACCGTAGCGCCCAACGACGCGCTGCTTGAAAAGCTGAAAAGCAACATGCAGGAAGTGCGGGCCCGCGGTGGCCAGCTGTATGTGTTCGCCGACGACGACACCCACATCGAAAACGAAAGCGGCGTGCACGTCATCCGCATGCCCGAACACTACGGCATGCTGAGCCCCATCCTGCACGTGGTGCCGCTGCAGCTGCTGGCCTATCACACGGCGTGTGCGCGGGGCACGGATGTGGACAAACCCAGAAACCTGGCCAAGAGCGTGACCGTCGAATGACGGGCAGGCGCGCGCGTGCGTACTGATCGGTGGGAATAAGGTTTGTCGGGCGGGAATAAGGACTGTTGGGAGTCCGGCGCCGTCTTGGCCGTCTTTACAGGTCAAGGGCACTTGCACCCGTGACTTCTCGCCGGGTGACAAGCGACAGGCCAAGTTCACCTCCGGCCAGTTTGCGCTCTTGAGCATCCCAGGCTCCTGGCGGTGCTCGGCGTTCACGAAGAAACCGGATTCATGCAAGTGGGCCGTTTTGCTCCCTCTCCCTCCCAGGGAGTGGGCTGGGGGCGAAGCGGGGGTTTCGAGCCGCGTGCGGCGAGCCCGCTGAGCGAAGCCGGCTTGCAAGCCGGCTTCGCACTGCAATTGAGGGTGAATCGTGTCGATGTCCACCAAGGGTTGGCAATGCGACGGAGTTGATTGCACAGATCAGCATTCCACCCTCTCCCTTTCCGACTTCCCAAGCAGACGAATGAGTTGGGAAGCTTTTGCAGTCGGACCGCCTCGCGCGCTGTGAGGTTTCGGCACTGGGTTGCCTCGTTGCCGATGTCGGACGGCGCGGACTGACGCTCTTGTCCGTCCAGTGCCGCCCGTGAAGATCACCACTCTTGTAGCGCTGGCGCCGACGTCAGCTGTGTGGCGATGAGATCTTGCTCCACTGATGTCGCTTGACGACCCATTGCGGTCACCCGCCCCGCAGCCCCGAGGCCGCCCTTCGCGCCTGCGGCTGCGGCGTGGTGCGGATGGCCGGCAGCGTAGAGTTGCCCCGCTGCCTGCGCTCACTGCCTCTACAGCGGCTCGAACGTGATCACCTCGCGCACACGCAGTTTCAGCGCATCGGCCACCGCCTGCAGGCGCTCAAACGACACACCCTTGTACTGCGTGGCTTCGTATCGTTGGACTTGTTGCTCTGCCACCGCCAACTTATCGGCCAATTCCTTCTGCGTCCAGTTGCGCATGATGCGGGCCTTGATCAGTGCGGGTGCCAGGTCGGCGATGGATTCGGCGGTGATGGCCGTCAGTTGCCCATCGCGCAGTCGCTCGTAGTCGGCCACCTCAACTGCAAGATCGTCGAGCTGACTCTGGGCCGCCTCACGCAGCGCCTTCTGCGCACGCGGGTGGAGAGTGCGAGTGCTACTGTCCGGCGCTTCGATGGCCGCGCGAAACTTGGCTACCTGTGCCTTGCTGATCTGGTACTGCCGTTCGTTGGTAATCATTCGAATTCCTCTAGGTCGATGACAATGATTCCTTTGGGGTTTCCGTCGCGGTCGCGCTTGAAGAAGTCTCGAAACAACGTTCCCAGCGGGTCTGCGGCTGCGTCGGCGGGAAACAGCTCGCCTCGGTACTTTGCCTTCTGCGCGCGACGTCCCGCGTCGAAGGTCAAAAGCACCTCATTGATGACATCGAAGTCGACCCCATCCAGGTCCCAACAGGCATCGAGGTCGCCCGGATGCTCCTTGGTCGTGATGAAGCTGCCGTCGATGTAGGCGCGTTTGCAGCCGGCGGCGCGCAACTCGCGCAACGCACAGGCAAGCCCCTCCAGCAACTGCCTTCGCCACATTGTTGTGCCGAACCGCTCGACGACGTCGACCCACTCGGCCAGATGCTCACCGGGCGGCAGGTTTCCGGTCGACGGCTCATGCGTAGGAATCACGACACAACTCTATCGTTGTGTTCGTCTCAAGTCAATTAGCCGTTCGCAGTGCGGCCTGGTGGAGGCAGGCCATGCGGTCACGTTCGTCGCCCAGCGCGGCGAAAACGGCGGCGGGTTGATGCGCCGCGTGGCGGTGGTGCGGTGGGTGGCGCGCGACCCGTCGAAGGCAGTGCGCGAAGTACCGGTCTAGCCGGGAGCAAATGTCGCTTCATGGCCGATCTGTGCCGCCCGCCAGCGGCAGCCTAACGCTGGATCAACATGCACTGATTCTGAGGTTGAGGGTCATCGCAGATGGCCAAATTTCGACGTTCAATCTTGGCCTGCGCCTTGAAGATCGACGCAGGCCGCAAACCCGCTTAACGCGGAACGAAAAAAGTCGACTTTTCGCGCTGTACCGCAGGAGAGGTACGTGTGCTATCGATCAGGCTCACCTCGAAGTGCAAGGGCGCTGACTGCCCCAGCAGGGGTTGGGCTGCGCTGTAGGGCAATCGGAGAGCGACAACCACCGAGCCGATGCCTGCCGGCGGTGCACTCACTTCCGCGGCCTGCACCTGCATGCCCACGATGCCTTGGGCGCTGATGCGGTAGGTCTGTGGCAGCTCGGTGCGGTTCATGATCTGCAGGCGGTACACGTTCTCGATGGCACCGTCCTCGACGACCCGGGCCAGCGCGCCGC
>JANNMQ010000968.1:0-3907 GCA_031398045.1 Rubrivivax sp. | reverse complement strand
GCGTGGTGGCCGAAGAGTCCTTTGACTGGCTGGGCGACCAGCCCCCACAAACACCGCTGGTGGACAGCGTGCTGTACGAGTTGCATCTGCGCGGCTTCACGCGCCGCATGCCCGGTGTATTGCCCCATCAACAGGGCCGTTATGCCGGACTGGCCAGCGACGCCGCCATCGGCCACCTGCAGCGCCTGGGCGTTACCGCGGTCAGCCTGTTGCCGGTGCAGCAGGTGCTGGACGAAGAGCATCTGGCCCGGCGCGCGATGGCCAACTACTGGGGCTACAACACCCTGGGCTTTTTCTGCCCCGACCCGCGCCACGCTTCCACCGCACAGCCGCGCACCGAGTTCAAGGCCATGGTGCAACGGCTGCACGCGGCCGGCATAGAAGTGCTGCTGGATGTCGTCTACAACCACACCCCCGAAGGCGACAGCCGTGGCCCCACCCTGAGCTGGCGCGGCTTTGACAACGCCAGCTGGTACCGGCTGGAAGACCACGGCCAGCACCTGAATTACAGCGGCTGCGGCAACACGGTGGACGTGCGCCATCCGCGCGTGCTGCAGATGGTGCTGGACAGCTTGCGTCATTGGGTGCAGGAATACCACGTCGACGGTTTTCGCTTCGACCTGGCGCCGGTGCTGGGCCGCTCTTCAGCCGGTTTTGAACGTGACGGGCCCTTCTTTAAAGCGGTGCTGCAAGACCCGGTGCTGCAGCGCGTGAAACTCATCGCTGAACCCCGGGACCTGGGCCCCGGCGGCTATCACGTGGGGCAGTTTCCGCAGGGCTGGCTGGACTGGAACGACCGCTACCGCGACACCGCGCGCGCCTTCTGGCTGGGTGGTGACTGCACCCGCGGTGAACTGGCCTTGCGCCTGGCCGGCAGCAGCGACCTCTTCCAGCTGCGGCACCGCTCGCCGCTGGAATCGGTGAACTACATCGTCAGCCATGACGGCTTCACGCTGGCCGACTTGGTCAGCTACAACATGCGCCACAACGCGGCCAACGGTGAAGACAACCGCGACGGCCATGGCCACAACCTCAGCTGGAACTGCGGCTGGGAAGGCCCCACCACCGACCCCGAGGTGGTGGCCCGCCGACAGCGCCTGAAACGTGCCTTGCTGGCCACGCTGTTGCTGTCTCAGGGCACCCCCATGCTGGCGGCCGGTGACGAGCTGGGCCACAGCCAGGGCGGCAACAACAACCCCTACTGCCAGGACAACGACACCACCTGGATCAATTGGCCGGTGGCCGACCAGTCGCTGATCGAGTTCACCCGCCACGTGCTGGCGCTGCGCCGCCGCCTGCTGCCGCTGGCGCCGCGCTGGTACACCGGCTTGCCCGACGCACACGGTGTGCAAGATCTGGCCTGGCTGCGCCGCACGGGCGACGCCATGACTGCAGACCATTGGCAGAACCGCATGTCGCGCATTCTGGGCGCCTGGATCGGCGCGCCGGGCCGTGGCGGCCAGCCGCTGCTGCTGCTGATCAACGGCCGCGACATGGATGCCAGTTTCGAATTGCCCCCCGGGCAGTGGGTGGCCGAATTGGACACCACCCAAGCCGACGGTCGCAGTTCGTGGCGGCAGGCTGATCAGCCCGCAGACTGTGTGTTTGAGTTGCCCGCGCGCAGTGTGATGCTGCTGCGCGACGACAGCAAACGGCCCCGTGTGTGATGCAGCAAACACGCAAACACCCACCGCGCCCTGCTCCAATGAAAACACCGCACTTGCCCAGGACCTGAACACCATGCGATTTGAACGCGCCAGCGGCGTGCTGCTGCACCCCACATCGTTGCCAGGGCCCTGCGGAAGCGGTGACTTCGGCCACGACGCCTATCACTTCGTCGACGGGCTGGTGGCCGGCGGCCAAAAGCTGTGGCAGTTGCTGCCGCTGGCCGGCATCGGCCCAGGCAATTCGCCGTACATGAGCAACTCGGCCTTTGCCGGCAATGCGCTGCTGATCGACCTGGCCGAACTGCACAGCCAGGGCTGGCTGGACAAGGCCGACCTGGAGCCGGTGGCGGGCCTGGCCGGCACAACGGCAGGCCAGATCGATTTTGCGGTGATGTACCCCTACCGCATGCAACGACTGGCCCGAGCCGCAGCGCGGTTTGCGGCCCACGGCACGGCCGAACAACATGCGGACTACACACGTTTCCAGGCCGAACAAAGCACCTGGCTGGCTGACTACGCCCTTTTCATGAGCCAGTGCGAAGCCTGCGGCTGGAAAGACTGGTGCGAATGGGAACCTGCCCTGGCCCAGCGCAAGCCGGCTGCCCTGGCCACAGCGCGCGCAGAGCACGCACTACGCATCCAGTTCTGGCAGTTCTGCCAGTGGCGCTTTTTCCGCCAGTGGGCGGCGCTGAAGGCCTATGCAAACGGCAAGGGCATTCAGATCATTGGCGACACGCCCATCTTCATCGCCTACCTGTCGGCCGAGGTGTGGGCCAACCAGCACCTGTTTGAGCTGGACCAGACCGGCCGCCCCACCGTGGTGGCCGGTGTGCCACCCGATTTTTTCAGCGCCACCGGCCAGCGCTGGGGCAACCCGCTGTACCGCTGGGCGGCGCATGCCAAGGACGGCTACGCCTGGTGGGTGCAACGCATCAAGCGCACCTTTGAGCTGGTGGACATCGTGCGCATCGACCACTTTCGCGGCTTTGCGGGTTATTGGGAGATTCCGGCCAGCGAACCCACCGCCGTCAAGGGGCAGTGGGTGCCCGGGCCCGGCGAGCCGCTGTTCAAGGCCATCAGCAAAGCACTGGGCCCGGTGCCCATCATTGCCGAAGACCTGGGGGTGATAACGCCCGATGTGGACGCGCTGCGCAAGAAGTTCGGCTACCCGGGTATGCGCATCCTGCAGTTCGCTTTTGCCGGCGACGCCACAGACCGTTTTCTGCCACACAACCACGAACCCGACACCGTCGTCTACACCGGCACGCACGACAACGACACCGTGGCTGGCTGGTGGGCCCACGCCACCGACAAAGAGCGTCACTATGCACGCGGCTACCTCGCCACCGATGGCCACGACATACCGTGGACGATGATCCGCGCCGCCATGGCCAGCGTGGCTGACACCGCGGTGCACCCGATGCAGGACGTGCTGGCTTTGCCGTCTGCATGCCGCATGAACTTTCCGGGCCGGACCAGCGGCTGGTGGGGCTGGCGCTTCGAGTGGAGCCAGGTGCAGCCCTGGCATGCCGGTCGGCTGGCGGAGCTGTGCCGGTTGTACGGGCGGTAAAGGCCGTCCGGCCGTCCGGCCGCCCTGCCGTCCGCCCGTCCGCCCGTCCGGCCGTTGGGCCGCCGTTCAGCGCCGCGCCGGCGGCAAATCTGTGCAACTGCCGTGTGCCACCTCGGCCGCCATGCCGATGCTTTCACCCAGCGTAGGGTGCGGATGGATGGTCTTGCCGATGTCCACCGCGTCGGCGCCCATTTCAATGGCCAGCGCCACTTCCCCGATCATGTCGCCGGCATGAGTGCCCACTATGCCGCCGCCCAGGATGCGGCCGTGGCCGTGCGCTTCGGGTGAATCGTCAAACAGCAACTTGGTGAAACCTTCGTCGCGGCCGTTGGCGATGGCGCGGCCCGAGGCCGTCCAGGGGAACAGACCTTTTTTGACTTTGATGCCCTGGGCCTTGGCTTCGTCTTCGGTCAGTCCCACCCAGGCCACCTCGGGGTCGGTGTAAGCCACACTCGGTATCACTCGTGCGTCAAATTGGGCCTGACGCAAGCTTGCGTCTCCAAGCATGTCGCCTGCGGCCACCTCGGCCGCCACATGCGCTTCATGCACCGCCTTGTGCGCCAGCATCGGCTGGCCGACGATGTCGCCGATGGCGTAGATATGCGGCACGTTGGTGCGCATCTGCACGTCCACCGGGATGAAGCCGCGGTCGCTGACCGCCACGCCGGCT
>JANNMQ010000925.1:0-4267 GCA_031398045.1 Rubrivivax sp. | reverse complement strand
CATGCACACCGAGGGCCGCACGGTGGCGCGTGTGGACCACGACGATGAACAAGGCCCGCTGCTGCAAACCAGCGTCAGCGGGCATCTGGTGGCGCTGAACGCGCGTACAGCCCGCAAGGCTTTTTTTGGCACCCCGTTGATGACGTTGGGTGTGGTGGCACGCATCCACTGGCAGGCCCTTCAGTTGTGGAGCAAGCGCGTGCCCTTTTTCAGCAAGCCCAAGCCGCCTGCAGCGTTCACCACCCGGTGAGCTGTGCGCAACCACCCTCCCTTTCATTGCACCCCACCCTTTACTGAAGCTCATGTCCATGACGTTCAGCAACGCCCAGACGGCCCCTGCATCCGCCCGTTCCGCCGTGCCGCACACCGCGCCCCCTGCAGCGCGCGCCGTGCTGGGCCTGTTGCAGCGCCTGCAGCATGGCACGCTTGATTTGCAACTGCCCGACGGCACCCAACTGCACCTGGGTGCAGCAACGGCTGGCACGGTCACTGCAGGCGGCTATCGCGCTGCCTTGCGTCTGCACAACTGGCAGGTGTGCAGCGCCGTGCTGAAAAGTGGCGACATCGGTTTTGCCGAGAGTTGGATCGACGGCCACTGGAGCAGCCCCGACCTGGTGACGCTGCTCAAGCTGTTCATCGCCAACCGCGACACCATCGAAAAAGCCATCTACGGCAGCTGGTGGGGCCGTCTGGCCTACCGCATCAAACATCTGCGCAATCGAAACTCGCGCGCCGGCAGCAAGAAAAACATCCACGCGCATTACGACATCGGCAACAGCTTCTACCGCCAGTGGCTGGACGAAACGATGAACTATTCCAGCGCCTGGTTCAACGGCGAAGTCGACCAATCCATGGCGCAGGCGCAATGGGCCAAGGTGCGGCGCGCGTTGACGGAATGTGGTGTGCAGCCGGGCCAGCGTGTGCTGGAAATCGGCTGCGGCTGGGGTGCGCTGGCCGAACTGGGCGCGCGCGAGTTTGGCGCCCATGTCACCGGTGTCACGCTGTCTTCAGAACAGCTGGCCCATGCGCAGCAGCGGCTACAGAGCGCGGGCCTGGCGGCACAGGCCGACCTGCGGCTGCAGGACTACCGCGACATAACCGACGGGCCCTTTGATGCCATCGCCTCCATCGAGATGTTCGAGGCCGTGGGGCGCGAGTACTGGGACAGCTACTTCCAGACGGTGCACAACAAACTCAAGCCCGGCGGCCACGCCTGCATCCAGAGCATCACCATCCGTGACGATCTGTTTGAGCGTTATGTGCGCAGCACCGACTTCATCCAGCAGTACATCTTCCCTGGCGGTTTGCTGCCCAGCCGCACGGTGTTTGCGCAGCAGGCCAGCAAGGCTGGGCTGCAGGTGGTGAATGAACTGGACTTCGGCGCCGACTATGCAGAAACCTTGCGCCGCTGGCGGATGCAGTTTCTGGACCGCGACGGCCCGTTGCGCCAGCTGGGTTTTGACACCCGTTTCATGCGCATCTGGGAGTTCTATCTGGCCTATTGCGAAGCGGCATTTGACACCGGCAACACCAGCGTCGTGCAGTTCACCTTGCGCCGGCCGGCATGACGCCGGCTTGCAAGCTGCACCGCAGGCGCCAGCTGCAGCAGGCTGCATGGGCAGCGCTGTGGTTGTTGGCCCCTGCTGCAAAGGCCGTGGCCCGCACGGCGCCGGCTGGTGCCAAGGGGCCCACGGAGGCAGCCACCGACGCGCCGCCCGAGGTACGCGCAGCGTTCAGCACACCCGATCTGCAGGGCCAGGGCCATTTGCGCTTCATGGGCCTGCGTGTCTATGAAGCTCTCTTGTGGACCGTTGCGGGGCAAAACGTGAGCGCGGCGGACTGGGCGCGGCAGCCGCTGGCGCTGGAAATTCGTTACCAGCGTGCACTGAAAGGCACGCAGATTGCTGAGCGCTCGCTGCAAGAGATGAAACGCCAGGGCGACGTGGACGAGCCCAGCGCGCAGCGCTGGCTGCAGGCCATGAAAACCCTGTTCCCCGACGTGGTCGAGGGCAGCCGCATCACCGGCCTGCTGCTGCCGCAGACCGGGTTGCGTATTTATGTCGATGGGCGGCTCAAGGGTTCTGTCGACGAAGTGGAATTTGCGCGCCGCTTTATCGGCATCTGGCTAGCGCCGCAGAGCTCCGACCAACGGTTGCGCACAGCGTTGCTGGGGCCTACCGGTGACCCGGGACGGACACCGGGCGTGCCATGAGTTCTGCCGCGGTAGCACCATCGAACCATCCTGAGCACGAGCCTGCACAAGAGCCGCCGCAGGGCGACCTGCCGCCAGACCACCAGGCTGTAGGCAGCCCATGGCAAGGCGGCTGGTCACAAGGCCTGCGCTACGGGGCGTTGGGTTTCCCGCTCGCCTTCGTGGCACTGCCGCTGTACGTGGTGCTGCCCAACCATTACGCCAGCAACTTTGGCATCCCACTGGCCACGCTGGGCGCGCTGCTGCTGGGTGCACGGCTGTTGGATGCGGTGGTCGACCCCTTCATCGGCCGCTGGGTGGATGGCTGGTTTGGCAGCGGCCGCGCGCGGGTGCTGTTTTTTGCAGCGGCGGCGGCCGTGCTGCTGGCCATCGGCTTCAGGGCCCTGTTCTTCCCGCCGGCAGCCGTGCGCGCAGCACCAGCTTCGTTGCTGCTGTGGTGTGCCGTGCTGTTGGCACTGACCTACCTGAGCTACAGCGTGATCTCCGTTGTGCACCAGGCCTGGGGCGCCCGGCTGGGTGGTGACGAAGCGCAGCGTGCCCGCATCGTGTCGTGGCGCGAGGGCTTGTCACTGCTGGGTGTGTTGGTGGCCAGCGTGCTGCCGGCCCTGGCCGGTTTGTCGGTGGCCAGCATGGTGTTTGCGGCTGCGCTGCTGGTGGGGGTGTGGGCGCTGTGGCGCGCGCCGCGGCCCGGCACTCCGCTGGGTCAACCTGTTGCCGCGCCGGCGCCCGCCGCGCTGTGGCAGCCGCTGGCCACACCCGCTTTCAGGCGCTTGCTGCTGATCTACCTGGTCAATGGCGTGGCCAGTGCGGTGCCGGCCACGCTGGTGCTGTTTTTCATCCGCGACCGGCTGCAAGCACCGACCTGGGAGCCGCTGTTTCTGGCCAGTTACTTTGCGGCCGGCGCATTGTCGATGCCTTTGTGGCTGCGCGCGGTGGCGCGCCTGGGCCTGGCCCGAGCCTGGTTGCTGGGCATGGCACTGGCAGTGGCCACGTTTGCCTGGGCTGCGCTGCTGGGTGCGGGAGATGTTGCAGCATTTGCCGCCGTGTGCGTGGCCAGCGGCGTGGCGCTGGGCGCCGACCTGACGCTGCCTGGTGCGCTGCTGGCCGGCACCATCCAGCGCGCCGGCCATGGCCAGCAGCTTGAAGGCGCCTACTTTGGCTGGTGGAACTTCGCCACCAAGCTCAATCTGGCGCTCGCCGCGGGTGTGTCGTTGCCGCTTCTGAGCTACTTCGGGTACGCGCCGGGTGCACGCGACCCGCAGGCGCTGCAGGCGCTGAGCCTGGCCTATTGCCTGTTGCCTTGTGTGTTGAAACTGTTAAGCGCTGCGCTGCTGTGGCAGCTGTGGCTGAAAAAGGAAAAACCGTGAAATCGATGTCCTGCAATTTCGTGCATGCGCTGTGGCGCCTGTGCCTGCCGGCTGTGATAGCCACGGGGCTGCTGATGGGTTGTGCATCGGCGCCGGCGCCGGCCGACTACGCGGCAGAAAAGCCGGTGCTGGACCTGAAAACCTATTTCAACGGTGAACTGCTGGCACACGGCCTCTTCACCGACCGCGCGGGCAAGGTGGTGCGCCGCTTCACGGTGCGCATGACCGGCACCTGGCAAGGCAACCAGGGCACGCTGGACGAGCGTTTCACCTACAGCGACGGCAAAACCGAACGTCGCGTCTGGCGCCTCACCGACGAAGGGGGTGGCCGCTGGCTGGGCCGTGCCGATGACGTGGTGGGCGTGGCCGAAGGCCGCGCTGCAGGCAACGCGCTGAACTGGCGCTACACGATGGCGCTGCCCGTGGATGGCAAGGTCTACGAGGTGCAGTTTGACGATTGGATGTACCTGGTGGACGAGCGTGTGATGCTGAACAAGGCGGTGATGAGCAAGTTCGGTTTCCGCCTGGGCGAAGTGACGTTGTCTTTCACCAAGCTCTGAACCCGCACCATGGCTTTACCTCGGCCGCGGACCGCTGCTGCGGACGGCGTTGCTGCGGTTGGCGGCCGAGCGGCATGTGCTCCTGCTCACGATGCACCACATCGTCGGCGACGGCTGGTCGACGGGGG
>JANNMQ010000907.1:0-7897 GCA_031398045.1 Rubrivivax sp. | reverse complement strand
CTTCGTCAGGCTAGGCGCACACCCGCAGCCGCACTTGTTGTGCGGCAAGGGTGGGCAACGACGCCTGGCGGAGAAAGACGCGATTTCATGTGGCCGTATTTGTGAAACGGGGTACTAAGCCTATCGAAGCCCCGCCAAGCACTTCGACAGGCTCCGTGCGAACGGGCCAAAGCTACGAGTACTCGGTCAGGCTGGAAGCACCCACCGAGCCTTTGAGACCCCGTCCAGCAAAGCGCCCCCCTCTTTGATGGTTTCGACGTTGCCCGCAGGGCAACAAAATGATTACCCTTGCCGACTTGGACCAGCGCAGGGAGACCTTTGATGATCAAGCGAATCACGTGGAGCCTGTTGGCGGTGGTGCTGGTGCTCGCGGTCTACTTGGCGTTGTGGCCGGTGCCGATCCGCGCGGTGGCTTGGCATGCGCCGCCGGTGCCGGGCTACACCGGCGCGCACGCGCCGAACGACAAACTGGCCGGGCTCACGCTGATCGCGCTGGGTGCCGAGGCGGGGCCCGAGCACGTGGTGCTGGGACCCGACGGCAAACTCTACGCGGCCATGGCCAGCGGCAACATCGTGCGCATGAGCCCCGACGGCGCCGGGCAAGAGGTGTTTGTGAATACCGGCGGCCGCGTGCTTGGTTTTGACTTCGACGCCGCCGGCCGGCTGATCGCTGCCGACGCGGTCAAGGGCCTGCTCGCGGTGGCCACGACGGGCAGTGATCGCACGGTGACGCTGCTAACTGACAAAGTGGGCGACACCCCGATCCGTTATGCCGACGCGGTGGTGGTAGCCAAAAGCGGCAAGATCTATTTCAGCGACGCATCAGGTCGCTTCGCGCCATCGCAGTGGGGCGGCACTTTCGATGCCGCGGTGCTCGACATCATCGAGCAGGCCTGCACCGGCCGCATCCTCGAATACGACCCGTTGACCCAGCGCACGCGCATCGTCGCCAAGGGCTTCAGCTTCGCCAACGGCGTTGCGCTCAGCAGCGACGAGCAGACCCTCTTCGTCACCGAGACCGGCAAGTACCGCGTGTGGAAACTTAAGTTGGCGGCTAACGACCTGGATGTGAGCCAGCCCGGCGTTGCTTCAGCGCAGGCCAGCGTGCTGTTCAACAACCTGCCCGGCTACCCCGACAACCTGATGCGCGGGCAGGAAGGCCGCATCTGGCTGGCCTTTTCCGGCCCGCGCAGCCCGGATGTGGATGCGATGGCCGGCAAGCCGTTCCTGCGCGAGCTGACGCTGCGTCTGCCACGTTTCCTGTGGCCGCTGCCCAAGCGCTACGGTCATGTGATGGCTTTCAACGAAGACGGCAAGATCGTTGCCGACCTGCAGGACCCGTCGGGCGCCTACCCCCAGACCACCGGCGTCACCGAAACAGCCGATCGGCTCTACATCCAGAACCTGCATCTCAATGTGCTGGGGTGGAAGCGGGCGCCGGGGCGATAGGGACCCACTGAAACCGGACTCGGTTCGAGCTTGCCTGTTCTTCACAAGCGTGCCACTGCATGGCCGATGACACGCTTACGGCGCAGGATGGTGGCAGGCCACTTCGTGGCCGTCCAGCGTGCGCAGTTCAGGCCTTTCGTTGGCACAACGGGCGCTGGCGGCCGGGCACCGCGGATGGAAGGCGCAACCGCTGGGCGGGTGCAGCGGCGACGGCGGCTCACCAGCCAGGCGCAGCTTGAACAGGCGCCGCGCTGGGTCCAGGCTCGGCGTGGCAGACAGCAGGGCCCGTGTATACGGGTGCCGTGGCCAGCTGAACAACCCGGCCGCCGGCGCCATCTCTGCAATGCGGCCCAGGTACATCACGAGCACGCGGTCGGCCACCAGTTCCACCACCGCCAGGTTGTGCGAGATGAAGACGCAGGCGCTGCCGGTCTCGCGCTGCAAGCGCGCCAACAGTTGCAGGATTTGCGCCTGTATCGACACGTCCAGCGCCGAGGTCGGCTCGTCGGCCACCAGCAGGCGCGGCGCCAGCATCATGGCGCGCGCAATCGCGATGCGCTGGCGCTGGCCGCCCGAAAACATGTGCGGCCAGCGTTCGCCATGCTCCGGCGGCAGCCCCACCTGCTGCAGCGCGTTGGCCACGCGCTGGCGGCGTTCGGCCGCCGAGAGCGGTGTATTCAAGCGCAGCGGTTCGTCAAGGATCTGCGCCACGCGCTTGCGCGGGTTCAGCGACGCATAGGGATTCTGAAACACCATCTGCACCTGCGGACGCAAAGCGTGCTTTTGCTCGACCGTGAGCTTGACGATGTCGATGCCGGCCAGCGAGAGTTCACCACCGCTGGGCATTTCGACCATCGTCAACACACGGGCCAGCGTCGACTTGCCGCACCCCGATTCGCCCACCACCGCCAACGTCTCGCCGGGGTGCACATGGAAGCTGACCCCATCCAGCGCGCGCACGGTCGCGGGGGGCTGGAACCAGCCACGGCGCAGCTTGTAAATTCGCTGCAGATTGCTGGCCACCAGCAACGGCGATGCGGGTAATGGTCTTGCGTCCACTTCGGTCGCTAGTCTGCACGGGGTGTGGACCGTTGCAAGGCCTTCGCTGTGGACTGTGGCGTGGCCTGTGGCATGGCCTGCCGCGTTGCCTGCCGAGTTGCCTGAAACACGGCCCGATCCACCTACAAGCACCCGCCGCGGCTGCCGCTCGGGCAAGGCTGCAAGCAGCGATTGTGTGTAGCGATGCTGCGGCGCCGCGAGCAGCGCAGCCGCGTCGCCAGTTTCGACCACCTGGCCGCCTTTCATCACCGCGATGCGCTGTGCATGTTCGGCCAGCAGCGCCAGGTCGTGGGTGATGAAAACCACCGCCATGCGGCGTTCGCGCTGCAAGCGCACCAGCAGTTCCAGCACTTGGGCCTGGATGGTGACGTCGAGCGCTGTGGTCGGCTCATCGGCAATCAGCAAACGCGGCGAACAGGCCAGCGCCATGGCAATCATCACGCGTTGGCTCATGCCGCCTGAAAGCTGGTGCGGGTAGGCCGCCAGCCGCCGCTCGGGGTCGGCAATTTCCACCTGGCGCAGCAGGCTGACGGCTTGTTCGCGCCGCGTTGCGCGTGTGCTTGACGGCTGGTGGGCCTTCAGGGTCTCGGTGATCTGATCGCCCACCGTAAAGCTGGGGTTCAGGCTGGCATTGGGGTCCTGGAAAATCATCGCCAGGTCACGGCCGAGCAGCCTGCGGCGGTCGGGCGCTGTCATCGTCAGCAGGTCTTTGCCATCGAAGCGCAGCACGTCGGCCTGCACGCGGCCAGGCGCGTCGATCAGACCCATCAGCGCCAGCATGCTGACGCTCTTGCCCGAACCCGATTCACCGACGATGCCGAACAACTCGCCAGACTCAACGTCGAGGTCGATGCCTTGCACCGCTTCAGTGGCGCCGAACTGCACCCGCAGTTGGCGGATCTCGAGCAAGCTCATGGCGGGCTCATGGCAGGCTCATGGCGGGTTCATGGTGCCGACCTCAGCTTCGGGTCCAGCGCATCGCGCAGGCCATCACCCACCAGGTTGACCGACAACACCGTCACCAGGATGGCCAGCCCCGGCAAGGTGACGACCCAACCGGCGCGGTCGATGTAGTCGCGTGCGCTGGCCAGCATGGTGCCCCACTCGGGCGTGGGCGGTTGTGCACCCAGGCCCAGAAAACCCAGCGCGGCGGCGGTCAGGATGGCATCTGAAAAACCCAGCGTCGCGGTGACGATCACCGGTGCCATGCAGTTGGGCAACACGGTGTCGAACATCAAGCGCAGCGTGCCGGCGCCGGCCAGCCGCGAGCCGGTGACGTAGTCTTTCTGCAGCTCGGCCAGCGCCGACGCACGCACCAGCCGCACGTAACCCGGCATCGCCACCAGCGCGATAGCGAATATCGTGTTCATCAAGCCCGGCCCGAGCACGGCAACAATGGCAATCGCCAGCAGCAAGCTGGGCAAGGCCATCAGCACGTCCATCAGGCGCAGGATCAGGGTGCCGGCCGAACGCGGAAAAAAGGCCGCGACCAGGCCCAGTGCTATGCCCGGCAGCATCGACAAAACAACGCCGACGCTGCCAATGAACAGAGACAGGCGCGCACCATGCAGCAGCCTGGACAGCATGCAGCGGCCGATGTCATCGGTGCCGAGGGGGAAACGCGCGCTGCCGGCGCTGTTCCACATCGGCGGCACCAGCAGCGCGTCGCGGTACTGCTCAATCGGGTTGTGCGGCGCCAGCAGGTCGGCCAGCACCGCACAAGCGACGATAAAGCCAAAGACCAGCAGCCCGACCAAGGCCCCGCGGTTGACCGCGAAACCGCGCCACATGACCTGCCACGGCGACAGCGGCGATACCAGGGCGACGGCCTCGGCGGCGACGCTCATTGGGCGTGGCGTATGCGCGGGTTGACCCAACCGTAGAGCAGGTCCACCCCCAGGTTGACCGCGATCACCAGCGTGGCCGAGATCAGGATGCCACCCTGCACGACGGGATAGTCGCGGCGCAGGATGGCGTCGATCAGCCACTTGCCGATGCCGGGCCAGGAAAAGATGGTTTCGGTCAGCACGGCGCCACCCAGCAACGAACCCACCAGCAGGCCGATGACGGTGACCACCGGCACCAGCGCATTGCGCAGCGCATGCACAAACACCACGCGGCCGGGCGACAGGCCTTTGGCGCGTGCGGTGCGCACATAGTCTTCGCGCAGCACGTCGAGCATCGCCGAGCGCGTGATGCGCGCCACCACAGCCAGCGGAATGGTGCCAAGCACGATGGACGGCAGCAGCAGGTGCGACAGCGCCGAGCGCAGCGCACCGGGCTCGCCCGACAGCCCCGCGTCGACAACCATGAAGCCGGTGCGCACAGGGATGTCGAACTCCAGCGCCATGCGCCCCGACACCGGCAATGCAAAGGCCGGCGCGATGTCGCGCATGGCCACCGAGAAGAACATGATCAGCAGCAGCCCCCACCAGAAAATCGGCATCGAAAAGCCGGTCAGCGCCAGGCCCATCACGCCATGGTCCAGCACCGTGCCGCGCTTCAACGCCGCCAGCACGCCGGCCAGCAGGCCCAGCACGCTGGCGAAGAGCATGGCGCACAGCGCCAGTTCAACGGTGGCTGGGAAGAGCTTGAGGAATTCGTTCCACACCGACTCGTGGGTGACGAAAGACTCGCCCAGATCGAGGTGCAGTGCCTTCCACAAGTAGGCGGCATACTGTTCGTGCAAAGGCCGGTCGAGTCCGAGCTTTTGCATCACCTCGGCATGGAAAGCGGGGTCGAGTCGGCGCTCACCGGCCATCACCTGCACCGGGTCGCCGGGTATCAGGTGGATCAGCGAAAACGCCAGCAGCGTGATGCCGATGAAGGTGGGAACTACGAGCGCCAGGCGCTTGAGCAGGAACGACAGCACGTTGACGCCGGGGCGGGGCTACGGCTTGACCGTCACCGCGCGGAAGTCGAGGTTGTTGAACGGGCTGGGCACGAAGCCGCTGACGCGCTTGTTCACTGCCGTCATGACCATCGGGTAGGTCAGCGGTATCACGGGCACCTCGTCATACAGCAGCCGCTGGGCCTGGACGTAGATTTCCGTGCGCTTGGCGTGATCGGTGGTCTTGTTTGCGGCGTCCAGCAAAGCGTCAAAACGCGGGTCGCACCAGCGCGCCTTGTTGCCACCGCCCGCAGCAGCTGCGGCGCAACTGAGGTTGGGGCTGAAAAAATTGTCGGGGTCACCGTTGTCGCCATACCAGGCCATCAAGACGATGTCGTGCTCGCCCTGGCCGGCGCGCTTGAAGAGTTCGCCCAGCTCCATCATGCGCACAACGAGCTTGACCCCGATCTTTGCGAAGTCGGCCTGCAGCAGTTCGCCCGCCACTTTGCGCGTGCTGCCGACGGCGAGAAACAGCGTCAGCTCGCTGCCGTCGTAACCACTGGCCTTGACCAGCGCTTTGGCTTGCTCAACGTCGGCACGGTCCTTCAGCGTGGGGTCGTGGCTCCAGATGCCGGGCGGCAGAAAGCTGGCTGCGGGCGCTGCGAAACCGGCACTGACCGATTGGATGTAAGTTTTCTTGTCGATGGCCAGCCACAGTGCGCGACGCAGGCGGACGTCGCTCAACGCCTTGCGCTGCACGTTAAGTGCCAAGAAGTCGGTCGCCAAGGGCGTGTTGCGCACCATCTGCACGTCACCGCCGGCATCAAAAGCGGCCACGCTCTGTGGCTTCATCGAACTGCCGACCAGGCATTCACCGGCCTTCAGGCGCTGCGCGCGCACATCGCCGTCAACGGTGATGGCGTAGATCATGCGGTCCACCAGCGGCTTGCCGCCCCAATGTTCAGCGTGGGCGTCATAGCGCACCGTCGCGTCCTTGGTGTAGCTGCGAAAGACAAAAGGCCCGCTGCCCACCGGCTGCGTATTCAGCGCATCGAGCTTGCCTAACTTCAACAGTTGCTGGCCGTATTCAGCCGGGTAGATGGCGCCCAGATTGGGAATCGACAGATTGGCCAGGAAAGGTGCGTTTGGCCGCGTCAGCGTGAAGCGCACGGTCATCGCGTCGATCTTGCTCACACTGTGGATAAGCTTACCCATCTCCATGCCGGCCCAGTAGACATAGCCGTTGCGCGCCGAGGCATGTGCCGGGTGGGCTTTGTCGAACATCCGGTTGATGGACCAGAGCACGTCGTCGGCGTTCATCTCGCGTGTCGGCTTGAACCAGGGCGTGGTGTGGAACTTCACGCCTTTGCGCAGGTGCAGCGTGTAGTTCAGGCCATCGGCACTGACCTGCCAGCGTTCGGCCACGCCGGGCAACAACTCGGTGCCGCCGGGTTTGAAACGCAGCAGCGTGTCGTACAGCGGCAGACCGGCGGCGTCGTTGGTTACGGCCAACTCATACTGCACCACATCAAAGCCTTCGGGTGCGGCGCCGGTGCACACGGTCAGCGTGCCGGCGGCCTGCGCAGCGCCGCTGCCAGCCAGAGCCCACAGCGCAGCGCGTGCAGCGGCCCTCTTCATCGCGTTGGCCGGTGTCGCACGGGTCTTCATCGCTGGGCCCTCCTGATTCAATCGACGCTGACGGTGCGGAAATCGTTGTTCGTAAACGGGTTCGGCACAAAACCCTTCACGCGCTTGTTGAGTGCCGTCATGTACGCCGGGTAGACCATAGGGATCAGGCCGACTTCGTCGTACAGCAAACGCTGGGCCTGTTTGTAGAGGGCGCTGCGTTGCGCCAGATCGCTGATCTTTCTGGCCTTGTCGATCAGCTCGTCGAAGGCCTTGTTGCACCACTGGCTCTTGTTGCCGCCGCCTGCCACCGCCGCACAGCTGATGTTGGGTGTAAAGAAGTTGTCGGGGTCGCCGTTGTCGCCCGCCCAATTCAGGAAGGTGATGTCGTGGTCGCCCTTGGCGGTGCGCTTGAGCAGCTCGCCCCATTCCATCATCTGCACCCTGACCTTGATGCCGACCCGGGCCCAATCGGCCTGCATCAGCTCGGCCGCGCGCTTGCCGTCGATGGAGCCGCCGATGCGCGTGAACAGCGCGAGTTCGCTGCCGTCGTAACCGCTGGCCTTGACCAGGGCTTTGGCCTTTTCGATGTCGCGTCGCTCCGGCAGGCTGGCATCGAAGCTCCAGATGCCCGGCGGCAAAAAGCTCACAGCCGCGGTGGCGTTACCACCGTAAACCGAGGCGATGTAGCTCTTTTTGTCCAGCGCCAACCACAGCGCTTCACGAAAGCGTTGGTCGCTGGTGAACTTGCGCTTCGCGTTGGGCGCGATGTAGGCCGTCAACAGCGGGCTGTGGCGCACCATCTTGACGTTGGGGTCGTTGTCAAAAGCAGCGGCCGACTCTGGTTTGAGGTTGGTGCCGATCAGGCATTCACCGGCCTTCAGGCGCTGGATGCGAACGTTGGGGTCGACGGTGATGGCCAGGATCAGGTTG
>JANNMQ010000869.1:0-2714 GCA_031398045.1 Rubrivivax sp. | reverse complement strand
AAGCTTTGCCGACGAAGGCACGAGCGAAGAAGCCGCCCAGAAAGAATACCGCGCCATTGCCGAACGCCGCGTTCGCCTTGGCCTTGTTCTCGGCACGCTCGGTGAAAGCGTCGCCCCTGAAGTTAGGGATATCCCTGAGATTGGGCTCTCCCCATCATATGCAAATGTGCACACATATGCACGTTAATGAACGTTTCCCTCCACCCGCACAAGGAACCACGATGAACACCGCATCCCTACAAACTGAACCCACCGTCACCGCGCATCAAGGCGCCCGCGCCGCAGCCCGTGCGCAGCAGCACGGCCGTGACCAGCGTTACCTCGACCTGATGGCCTACATCGTGTCCAACACGATCTCGGGCGAAATCATGGCCGTCGAAAACTATTCGGAAATGGTGCCGCTGATGGCTGGCACCGAAGCCAAGATCGAAACCGTCAAACAGGCGCTTGAAGAGACCAAGCACATCCGCATGCTGGCCAGCCTGGGCAAGCGCCTGGGTTACGCCGTGAAGACTGAAATCGTCGAGCCGCAGTGGCTGAACATTCGCAGCCATTTCTCGGCCGCGGTGCGCAAAAAGGATCTGGCGGCCTGCCTGATCATGCAGGACCTGATGACGGAAACGATGGCCATCGTTCTGTACAAGACGCTGGGCCGCGACACCGACCCCGACACGGCGCAGGTGGCCGGCCTGATCCTGGCCGACGAGTTGGAGCACCTGGACATCGGCGTGCGCCGCATCAGCACGATGCTGCAAGCCGACCCCGATGGCGTGCACCGCGCGCTGGTGTGGGCGCACCACCGTGTCATGCCCGAGCTCTTCAGCATGATCAGCACATCCTGCCACTCGCTGTGTGCAGAGCTGTCGGTGGACTGTGGCGGCATTGGCCTGGACAGCATCTCCACCGACATTGAGCTGCTGCGTGTGGATGCGCTGGACGCCTACATGGCCACGCTGGACGCGGTGGGCTTTGACCTCAAGGTGACGATGCCGCTGATTGCCAGCATGTCCAGCTACGGCACGCAGCCGCGCGCCGATGTGGGCCTGCGCACCGACGCCGCGCCGGGCTGCAGCACCCACGCCGGACGCTGCTGCTGACGTGCCGCTCACTCCCCGCCCATCCCAGACCACACATCCCACGGAGGCTGCCATGCACGCCGATCAGCAAAGAGTTTTCAGCGACTACAACACTGCAGCAGCGGGCGGCAGCGCCGGCCTGGTGGCAGCCACCGGGGGCGCCCGTTTTGCGGCCTACACCGCAGAAGAAAAGTCAGCGCTGCCGGAGGACGCCGTCAGCGCGTCATTTGGCTGCGGCAACCCCGTTGCCTTTGCCCTGGTGCGTCGCGGCCAGACCGTGCTCGACCTGGGATGCGGCGCCGGCATCGACCTGATGCTGGCGGCCGAACGCGTGGGCCCGTCGGGCCAGGTGATTGGCGTCGACCAGAGCGACCCGATGATCCAGCGCGCCTGGGCCAACGTGCGTGCCAAGGGCTACGGCAACATCGACATCCGCAAGGGCCAGATCGAAAAACTGCCGGTGGCCAATGAGTCGGTGGACTGGGTGATTTCGAACTGCGTCATCAACCTGGCCAACGACAAACAGCGGGTGTTCGACGAGATCTTCAGGGTGCTGAAGCCGGGCGGCCGCATGATGGTTTCGGACATCGTGGCCGACGACCTGCCGACCTGGATGCGCCGCAGCGCGATGCTGACATCGGCCTGCGTGGCGGGGGCCATTTCCGAGGCCGAATACATCGAACGCCTGAAAGCAGCCGGCATGAGCCGCTGCGAGGTGGTGGGCCGCCACCACTACGAACCGTCGCAACTGGCTTCCGTGGTGCGCGACTCACTGCCGCCCTGGCTGGCGCGAACCTTCGTCGGTTGCCTGGTGGCCGGCACCACCAAACGCCTGACCGGGTCGATCAGCAGCCGCTTCTGGAGCGCCCGGGTGCACGCCAGGAAAGACGAGTTGTCGATATGAAACCGCACAACCTGAAACCGCCAACCACCGGCAGCAGCCGCCTTGCGGCGCCTGCAGCTGCCCTCAAACCCACACCCAGGCCCACCACCATGTCACAAGCTACCACGCTGCGCGACCAGCCCTTTGCCGCACAGCGCATCCTCGTCACCGGCGCCACCGGTTATGTGGGCTCGTTGGTGGTTGCGTCGCTGCTGCGCGACACTGCTGCGCACATCATCTGCCTGACACGTCAGCCCCACGACCGTGACGCGCTGCTGGTGGCCATCGTTGAAGAATGGGAGGCCCAGGCCCAGGGCTGCTGGTCAGACGCGGTGGACAGCCGCGTGCAGCAGATGGATCTGCCGCAGGACTTGGCCGACCTGCCCGACCTGGCTGCACAACTGGCTGGGGTGGACGAAATCGTCCATTGCGCGGGCTGCGTCGACTACCACGACATGGCCCAGCTGCAGGCCGTGAACATCGACTTCACCGCCCATTTGCTGGTGCTGGCGCGGCGGCTGGCCGTCAAGCGGTTTGTGTTTGTCTCCACCGCCTACGCGTCGGGCTACCAGCCGTTTGCCACGGCCGAAGCGCCGCTGCCCGATCCCGCGCTGGACCCCACGCACTACACCCGCACCAAGCGCGAAGCCGAACGGCTGGTGGCTGCCAGCGGTGTGCCCTTTGTGGTGCTGCGGCCGTCGATCCTGATTGGCACTGCCGACACCGGCCGCTACAGCGGCAAGCGCTACGGCCTG
>JANNMQ010000829.1:0-11484 GCA_031398045.1 Rubrivivax sp. | reverse complement strand
TATTGGTCGCAATCCGAGGAGTGGAACTTTCCTGCTTGGAACGACAGGATGTCTTCTTTGACATGTGCAGGCTTGCCCGTGTAGCCAGCCTCGGTATTGAACTTGCGCCCATCGAGCAAGGGCTGAGCAATGGCGAGCGGTACCGCCGATACCAACACGGCCACGATTGCGAGACGGAAAAACAATGCGATGCAGGTCATGGTGCCTCCTTGCAGCAGAGTCAATCAGGAAATCACCGTAACTTACCAAGGCCGCTTCGTCAACTTCAAGCTGCGTTGTGGATGCAGCAAGACCAGACGTCACCCGCGTTCCATCGGCGAGCGTACAAGGTGTGCCACTCTCATTTGACAGGGATGGCGCCATTCTCACGAATCAGTTGATTTCCTGCGGGGCTGCGCACAAACGCCAAGAAGCGCGCAACGGCTGCAGTTGGAGCCGCCTTCGCGACCAGTATGGATAGACGCACGAGACGATAAACACCCTGCTCGACATGCTGGGCGCTCGGTGGTGTGCCGTTGATGGTCAAAGCTTTGATCTTCCCGCCGCTCTGCTCAACCACCGTCATGGTGGTCATCCCGAACGATCCAGGCGTACTGGAAAGTTCGGTTGCCATGTCGCCAGACCGGGGCATCACTTTGACGGATTCCGCCATGCGAAGTTCTTTCATGCACGGTATGCCCGCACGAATGACCTCTGCATCCACTTCAGAGTCAGGCCTGGTACGGGCGGCGATGCCTATTTCGGGCCCACCGACAACATTCCAGGTCAACGTCTTGCCCGCGTAGATATCGCAGACCTGTTGCTCTGTGAGGCCGGCAACCGGGACGGTGGCGTTCACCGCCAACACGACCGCCATCCTTGCAATTTCATGCGCCACCATCTGTTGTGACACGAGGTCGCCGCTTGATAGTCCATGGCTGGCCAGTGCAATATCGATCTTTCCCTCTGCAAGGGCTTGCAGACGCGCCTTGGTGCCGAGTCCCTTGCCCAGCTCGACGATGACACCAGGGTTCTGTGCTTGGAACGCCTTCGCAAGCGCTGTGGCGAGCGGCATCACGCCAGTGGATCCGTCAATCGCAAGCCTTTCTGGCGCTTGCGTTTGCGCTTGCGTTTGCACTTGCACTTGCGCGTGTGAGTCGAACATGAAAGCCGCGGCCAGGAAGAGCCCGCAGAGTTGAGGAATCCAGTGCAATGTCATGGTCATCTCCATGCTGCGGCGGTGAACGAGCAAGGCTCTCCTGTGCAGCGCCTGGTCTCAAGGTCTTGTGTATACGCGGAATCCTCTGGCATCTGCCCCAGGCCTGGATGCCAGAACTCGCAGGTGTGCT
The DNA here is from genome assembly GCA_031398045.1 of Rubrivivax sp. Classification (GTDB taxonomy): domain Bacteria; phylum Pseudomonadota; class Gammaproteobacteria; order Burkholderiales; family Burkholderiaceae_C; genus Rubrivivax. The sequence goes on along the minus strand of JANNMQ010000829.1, from coordinate 10,156 downwards.
GCGTTGGTGCGGCAGCGGCAGTTGCGCAGAGGATGCTGATGCCGACGAACAGAATGGAAGTGCCGACCTTCACGAAGGCCTACGAAAGCCTACGAAGGCCTACGAAGGCCTCCTTCGCCCCCGAATTTGTAGCGCCGTGCCAAGGGTACGCGCATGTCCGCTGACTGGCAACTTGCGCCGGGTTCGCATCGGGTTTGGCCAGCACGTCGACGGTGCTGTCGGTGGTCTGTTGCCCTCACGCCAGTGAGCCGAACACAAACACCAAGCGCAGCGGGGGCGCGGCTGGCGCCGGCGCTTTCACCAACCCATCCGCAATGCCGAAGCCCCGCGCAGGGCGTCAATCCAGCCCCAGGTTGATGCGCTTGGCCACGTCGCCCCATTTGCGGCTGTCAGTGGTCAACACGTCGGCGGCTTGCGCCGGTGTGCTGCCCACCACCACCTGGTCGCCGGCACGCAGTTTCTCGGTGACGTCAGGCTGCTTCACCGCGTCGACAAAGGCGGTGCGGAAGCGCTCGATGATGTCGGCCGGTGTACCCCGCGGCGCAAAGATCGCCAGTGAAAAGTTGGCCTCATAACCGGCCACACCGGCTTCAGCCATGGTGGGCACATCGGGCAGCGTGGGTGCACGTTTGCTGCCCGACACCGCCAGCGCCACCAGCTTGCCGGCGCGCACATGCGGCAGCACCGTAGGCCCGGCCAGCAGGCCACACGGCACTTGGTTGCCCAGCACGTCTTGCGCGGCCGGTGCCGGGCCTTTGTACGGGATGTGTGCCATCTCGAAGCCGGCCATTGATTGCAGCAGTTCCATCGACAGGTGGCCCGGCACACCCGCACCACCCGACGCGTAACTGAGCTTGCTGTTGCGGGCTTTGGCCACCAGTTCGGCCACTGTCTTCACGCCCAGTGCCGGGTTGCACACCAGCGTCTGGCTGAACTGTGTGGCGATGGTCACCGGCAGCAGGTCTTCCACCTTGAAGCCCAGCTTCTTGTAGACATGCGGGTTCACGGTGACGAGCGTGTCGGTACCCAGCAGCCAGGTGTAGCCGTCGGGTGCAGCGCGCGCCACTTCACCCGCGCCCAGATTGCCGCCGGCACCCGGCTTGTTTTCGATCACGATGGGCTGCTTCAGCGTGAGTTGCATTTTTTCTGCGGCCAAACGCATCACCATGTCGCTGGGCCCGCCGGGCGGGAAGGGCAGCACCACACGGACGGGTTTGTCGGGCCAGCTGCCCTGCGCCCAGGATGCCGTGATCGCCCAGGGGCTGGCCAGCAGCAGGGCCATGACGGTCAACCGGCGGTGCGGCAGCTCCATAGGTGCATCCTTCTTTTGGTTGTTATCTTTTTAAGGCCTCAGACGCACAGCGTGGCCACCGACTTGGTGTTCAGGTAGGCCTCCAGCGCCTCGGGCCCGCCTTCGCTGCCGTAGCCCGAATCCTTGACGCCGCCGAACGGCATCTCGGGCCAGGCGGCGGCCGGCTGGTTGATCCACAACATGCCGGTCTGGATGTTTTCGCTTAAGCGCTGCGCGGTGCGCAGCGACCCCGTGAAAGCGTACGCGGCCAGGCCGTAAGGCAGGCGGTTGGCTTCGGCGATGGCTTCGTCCAGCGTGTCAAAACCGCGCACGGCAGCCATCGGGCCGAAAGGCTCTTCGTTGAACACCAGGCTGTCGCCGGGCACGTTGATCAGCACCGTGGGCGCGAAGAAGTTGCCCATGCTGCCGATCTGTTCGCCGCCGGTGGCCAGCTCGGCACCGCGCTGCACGGCGTCGGCCGTCAGCCTTTGCATCGCAGCCAGGCGGCGCGGGTTGGCCAGTGGGCCCATCTGCACACCGGCTTCCACGCCAGATCCCACCTTCAGCGTTTTGGTGGTGGCCACCATGGCGTCGATGAAGGCCTGTTTCACGCTGTTGGCCACCAGAAAACGCGTCGGCGATATGCACACCTGCCCGGCGTTGCGGAACTTGGACGTGGCGGCGATTTTGGCCGCCCGCGCCACGTCGCAATCTTCGGCCACGATCACCGGCGCGTGCCCACCCAGCTCCATCGTCACACGCTTCATGTGGGCGCCGGCCAGTGCGGCCAGCTGTTTGCCCACCGGCGTGCTGCCGGTGAAGGTGATCTTGCGGATGACAGGGTGCGGAATCAGGTATTCGCTGATCTCGGCCGGGTTGCCATAGACCAGGCCCACCACGCCTTCGGGCACGCCAGCGTCGACAAAAGCCCGCACCAGCTCTGCCGGCGAGGCGGGGGTTTCTTCAGGCGCCTTGACGATGATGGAGCAACCGGTGGCCAGTGCCGCACTCATCTTGCGCACCACCTGGTTGACCGGGAAGTTCCAGGGCGTGAAGGCGGCCACTGGGCCCACCGGTTCCTTAAAAACTTGCTGCAGCGCGCCGGCCGCACGCGGCGCCACGATGCGGCCGTAGACCCGTTTGCCCTCTTCGGCAAACCATTCAATGATGTCGGCAGCGAACAGGATTTCGCCTTTGGCTTCGGCCAGCGGCTTGCCTTGTTCCAGCGTCAGCAGTTGCGCAGTGGTGTCGGCGCGTTCGCGCAGCAGGCGTGCGGCTTCACGCATCACGCGGGCGCGCTCCACGGCGGGTGTGCGGCGCCAGGTTTCGAAGCCCTTGGCTGCTGCCGCCAGCGCCGCGTCCAGGTCGGCCTTCTGGGCCACGGCCACGCGGCCTATCTCAGCGCCGGTGGCGGGGTTCAGCACCGGCAGGCTCTTCCCTGCTTGGCCTTCGCACCAGGCGCCGGCGATCAAGAGTTGTACGTGGGGGTATTTGACGGCGATGGTGGTCATGGCAGGGTCTCGGGTGGGGGCACGGCAAGCTGCCGCGCAGTGGGTTTGTGACGGGCAGGCTGCAGCGCCACAGCGCGCCGGGCAGTTTCTGAACCGGCCTCCATTGTCGGATGGAATTAGCGGATGGAAATTGTTGGACGGAATCGTGGAATGGAAGGGGCGGCCAGCGCGGCGGCGCGCTCGTCTTCACAATGGGATGCTGATGCCCATGAAATGGCCCCTGGGTTGTTCAAGGAGAACCCGACATGCTGACTGTGCCACCACCCCTTGCTTCACGCCCCTGGCTGCGGGTGTTGCTGGGCCTGCTGGCCGCCGCCCTGGCGGCCTGCGCGCCTTTGCAGCCGCCGCGCAACGAGCAGGAAGCCTTGTTGACCTGGGGCGCACCGACTTCGCGCTACACCTTGCCTGGTGGCACGCAGCGGCTGGAATACGCCACGGGCCCCTACGGCCGCGCCACCTGGATGCTGGACCTGGGCCCGCAGGGCCCGGTGCCGGGTGATCGCCCCGTGCTGCGCGTGCGCCAGGTGTTGACCGACACCGAGCTGATGGCCGTGCAGGCCGCGCTGCCGATGCCGGCCACCACGCTGCTGCAGTGGATAGGCCGCCCAGGCGAAACCCGCCACGGTGGCCGCGCCGGTGGCCAAGTCTGGGCCTGGCGCTACCAGACCAACGACTGCCTGTGGTACCTGGTGTCGGTGGACGACGCCGGCACCGCCCACAGTGCTGCTTTCATGATTGACCCGCGCTGCGACACACCCAGTGACGCGCGCAACTAGTCCACCAGATCCACCCACGCCTGCGATGCGCACCCCCAACACCATCACGCTGTACGGCATTGCCAACTGCGACACCGTCAAGCGTGCCCGTGCCTGGCTGGCTGAACAGGGCTGCGCTGTGCAGTTTCATGACTTCAAAAAACAGGGTGTGCCGTCGGCCGAACTGGACCACTGGCTGCAAGCCGCCGGATGGGCGTGCTTGATCAACCGCCAGGGCAACACCTGGCGTCGGCTGCCGCCTGCCGACCAGGCCGCGGTGGTTGACGCAGCCGCAGCGCGGGTGCTGGCGCTGGCGCAGCCCAGCGTCATCAAGCGGCCGGTGGTGCAGTGGGCCGATGGCACGGTGACTGTGGGGCTGCAGCCGATGATCGACCGCGCAAAGGTGCTGAACGTGGTGGCTGAACAGGGCAGCTGAACCGCGGTCCGCACGGCCCTAATCACAGCAGCAGATCAAAACCGGCTTCGGCCACCCTGCGACCGTTGACCTGCACCTGCACCGCATGCCAGCCGGCGTGGTAGCGCCGTGTGGTGATGGGCTTGACGGCATGCTGTTTCAACAACTGCACCGTGCCGCCGGCAGGCAAATTCACCTTCCAGCCTTTGAACACCTTGGCGCTGGAGCTGCCGTTGGCCTTCACGTGGTGCACCGCGTAGTCCACCACCAGGCTTTGCGCGCGCCGGCCGGTGCTGCGCAAACTGAGTTGCAGCACCACGGCGCCACCCAATTGCACCTGGGCCGGTGACACCTGCAGCAGGGCCTGGCCCTTGAAAGGTGCACCCAGGCCCCAGGCCTGCAGCACCTGGGGGTGGCCTGCCTTCACCAGCGTGCGGCAGGCGTGGCGCAGCAGCGCCTGGCGTGCTGCAGGTGCTGCTGGCAGGTAGTCATGCAGCCATTGCACCAGCACATCGGGGTGGTCTTTAGCGATGTCGTTCAGGTGGTTGGCCACGCTGCGGCGCACATGGTCGCTGGTGTCGTCTTGCAGCTCGCGCAGCAGCGGCAGCGTGGGTCGCGGGTCTTGCACCAGCGCCTGCAGTCGCAGGCCCCAGGGCAGGCGCGGGCGGCTGCCTTCGCTGACCAACCGGCGCACATGCGGGCTGGGGTCGTGGCACCAGCGCGCCAGCGTGTCGAACACCAGCGCCGGGTGCTGCACGATGAAAGGGCGGATGGCCCATTCGGCCGTGAAACGCTGCGTGATGGCGTGCAATACCCGCAGCGCACGTTCAGGGTGCTGCAGGCCCTGTTGGGCCACGTATTCACCCACGGGCCACAAGATCCATCCGCGCAGGCCGGCTTCGATGCTTTGCGGCTGGGCCATGTCTACACCGTTCTGCACGGGCGCCAACGCCGCTTCAATCACGGCGGCGGCATCGTCAAACCGGGGCGGCAGCGTGGCCTGCAACGCGGCGCAGATGTGCAGGGCGCGGGCTTTCAGTTCCAGCGCTTCCAGGCCTTGCTGCGCCTGGCGGGTGAAGGCCGCTGCATCAAAAGGCGGGTGCACGCGTTGAAGGTGCTTGCCGGCTTGCTGCACCAAGCTGGCGTTCAGCAGGTTCTTGAACGGTTCCATGCGCGCGCTGTCAGCCGGTGTTTCAAGCCGCGTTTCAGGCCGCGGTGGTTTCACCCTGCAGCAGGGTTTGCAAACACTGTTCGCGGATGCCGAAGTAGCGTTTGAGTTCTTCCACCTGCGCCAGCGCGGCGTCAGGTGGTTTGGCATGGCGCCGTTTGACAGCCAGGATCATCTTGTTTTTGCGTGTGTGTTCCAGCGCCACGAATTCAAACACCTGCGTGTCGTAGCCCTGTGCGTCCAGCAGCAGCGCACGCAGGCTGTCGGTCAACATCTCGGCTTGTTGTTCGGCGTGGATGCCGTGCGCAAACACGCTACGCAGCGGGTGCGGGCTCAGCAGCTGCGGGCGCAGTTGTTTGTGACAACAAGGTGAACACAGCAGGATGCTGGCGCCGGCGCGCAGCCCCAGGTGCAGTGCATGGTCGGTGGCGGTGTCGCAAGCGTGCAGCGCAATCATCACGTCCATCGACTGGGCAGGCCAGTTGCGCACATCACCGGCTTCCATGCGCAGGCCCTGCAGGCCCAGTTCGCTGACGATGCGGTTGCCTTGCTGCACCAGATCGGGCCGCACTTCCACGCCCACCACGTCGGCTTGCACCTGACGGCCCTGCTGCAGCCAGTCGTGCACCGCAAAGCTCAGGTAAGCCTTGCCGGCACCAAAGTCCACCACGCGCAGGGTCTTGGCGCCAGCCAGTGGTGACGCTTGCAAAGCATGGTCGAAGATCTCGACAAACTTGTTGATCTGCTTCCACTTGCGCGCCATGGCCGGCACCAACTGGTGCTGCGTGGTGGTGACGCCCAGCTTGGCCAGGAATGGGCGCTGGATATCGATCCAACGCTGTTTCTCCCGGTCGTGGGGCAGCACCGTGGCGTCAAGGTGGCCCACTGCGTCCGCGCTCTTGGTGGGCCGCGGGTGCACGCTCAGGAGCGCCTTGCCCTTTTTGCTCACGGTCAGCTGGGTTTCGGCTTCTGGCGTGAACAGGTGCGCGTTGCGAAACATGCCGGCCAGCATGGTGGCCACCAGCGCCAGGCCTTCTTCCACCAGCAAGTTCTTGGTGATGTCGCGCGTGGTGTGGCTGTACACAAAACTCAGCATGGCCTGCCCGCGCAGCATCAGCGGCCGCACCACCACACGCTGCAAGCCGGGTTCAGCACCCTGTGGTTTGGCCAGCACCAGCCGCTGGCAGTGGCCTTGTTCCAGGGCGCTGCGCAACAGCGCGCTGAAACGCTGTGGTGTGGGGTCGGGCGTGGTGGCGTGGTTGGTGGGTTCGGCAGTCACGGCTGCAATTGTCGCCGTCAGCCTGCGGGGCCCAGTGCCACGGGCAGTTTTTTCAGCCCTCGAAAACGCACGCGTCTGTCGCGTTCGGGCGCGCCTGCACGCATCAGGTGCGGAAAACGCTGCAACAGCGCCGCCAGCGCGATGCGCGCCTCCAGCCGTGCCACATTCATGCCTGAGCAGGCGTGGGCGCCCTGGCCGAACGACAGGTGGTTGTTGGGCTTGCGCGCCACGTCCAGCTGGTCTGGGTTGGTAAAAACTTCGGGGTCGCGGTTGGCCGCGCCGATGGCCAGTGTGACAAAGGTGCCGGCGGGCAACTGTCCACTGGGCAGTTCGGTGGGCTGCGTCAAGCGCCGGTTGTTCAGCTGGATCGGGCCTTCAAACCGCAGCAGCTCCTCCACGGCGCTGGCCATCAGCGCCGGCTCGTGCTGCAGGCGCTGCAGCTGGGCGGGGTGCTGCAGCAGGCTGTGCACGCCGTTGCCGATCAGGTTGGTGGTGGTTTCGTGGCCGGCGTTCAGCAAGAAGATGCAGTTGTGCAGCAGTTCGGCTTCGCTCAGCTGGCCTTCGGCGTCACCGTGCAGCAGCCGGGTCAACACGTCGGTTTCGGGGTCGCCGGGGTGCCGTCGGCGCTGCGCCACCAGGACTTTCAGGTAGGCGGTGAACTCCTCGACGGCGGTGTTGGCGCGTGCCAGCAGCGACGTGTCCGGTGCGGGTTCCAGCGCCGACAGTATGGCCAGCGACCACGCGCGCAGCGGCTCGCGCTGTGCATGCGGCACGGCCAGCAGGTTGCCAATCACTTCCACCGGTATCTGCGCCGCGTAGTCTTCGACCAGATCGATGGCATGGCCCTGCTCGGCGCGCTCGGCCATCTGGTCCAGCAGGTGCGCCACCAGCCCGTGCAGGCCGGCTTCCATGCGCGCAATGGCGCGCTGGCTCAAGGCACCCATCAGGATGCGCCGCACCCGTGTGTGCAGCGGCGGGTCGCTGAACACCAGGCTGGTGGTGTGGTGCTGATAGATGGGTGTGCCCAAGCCCAGCCGGGGCGCAAATTCCTGCTGCTTGTCTGAACTGGCGTGTGCACAGCGGTACACCGCCAGCACATCGGCATGGCGTGTCAGCAGCACGCTGCCCGGCCCCAGCGCATGCAGCGGTGCATGCTGGCGCAGCGCGACGTAAAAGGGGTAGGGGTCGTCGATGAAACCCGCTGGGGGTGCCGCCAGCGTGAAGCCCGGTAGCCAAAGGGGTGGGGTGGTGATGGGCATGGTGGCCACAGTCTATCGGCGTGGCGGCAGCCTGTGACTGGGCGCGGGGCCTGCGGTGGCATCTGCACAAAGGCACAATCTGGTGCATGTTTACAGGCATCGTTCAAGGCGTGGCGCAGGTGCAGGCGCTGGTGGATAAACCCGGTTTGCGCAGTTTTGCGCTGCAGTTTCCACCCGGCTTTGCGCAGGGCCTGGCCATCGGTGCCAGCGTGGCGGTGGACGGCGTGTGCCTTACGGTCACCGAGTTGGCCGGCACCGATGTGGCGCACTTCGATGTCATGCAGCAAAGCCTGGCGCTGACCACGCTGGGCAGCCTGCACGCGGGCAGCGCCGTCAACGTCGAGCGCGCAGCCAAGGACGGCGCCGAAATTGGCGGCCACCCGCTGTCGGGCCATGTGGACCTGCAAGCCACGGTGGCTGAAGTGCGCGAGCCCGAGAACAACCGCGTGTTGCGGATTGCCGTGCCCGCGCCGTGGATGCGCTATGTGTTTGCCAAAGGCTACATCGCCGTCAACGGCGCCAGCCTGACGGTGGCCGAAGCGCAGCGCAACCCTGATGGCAGCGGCTGGTTTGAAGTCTGGCTGATACCCGAAACCCTGCGTGCCACCACCTTTGCCCAGCAGGGCTTGGGGGCGCGGCTGAACATCGAGATCGAACGCTCAACGCAGGTTTTTGTAGACACCGTGCGCGACGCCATCGACGAGCGCCTGGGCGCGCTGAAGCCAGCGCTGGAGGCGCTGCTGCGTCAACAAGGCCTGAGCCTGGATGAACTGGCGCGGCCGGCGGTGCTGCCGCCGCCCGCCGTGAAACGCTGATGGCGCCAGCCAGCGCGCAAAGGCGCAGCCTGCTGCTGGCCAGCCTGGCCGCCACGCTGGCACCCGCCTGCCTGCGACACGCGCGTGCCGCCGAGGTGCAGCGGTTCGAGTTGGGTGTGGCTTCGGGCCAGCCTCAAGCCACCGCGGTGGTGTTGTGGACACGCATCACAGGCGCCGAGCTGCCGCCCGAAGTGAATGTCAGCTGGGAACTGGCCGAAGACGAAGCCTTCACCCGCATCGCCGCACGGGGCTTTGAAGTGGCGCTGGCCGTCGATGCCCACAGCGTGCATGCTGAAGCGCAAGGCTTGCAGCCTGCGCGCCGCTACTGGTACCGCTTCCAGGCCCTGGGCCAGCGCAGCTTGGTCGGCCGCACCCGCACCGCGCCGGCGCCAGGTGATGGGGTGGCTCTGTTCCAGTTTGCGATAACCAGTTGCCAGCGCTGGGACACCGGCCGCTATGCCGCTTGGCGCGACGTGGCTGCACATGCCACGCGGGACGAGCTGGACGCGGTGCTGTTTCTGGGTGACTACATCTACGAATATGCGTCGGGGCGGGCGGCCGTGCGCCCTGTGAGCGGTGGCCTGGTGCGCACGTTGGACGATTACCGCGCGCGTTACTACCAAACCAAAACCGACCCCGCACTGCAGGCTGCCCACGCCGCCTGCCCATGGCTGGTGGTGTGGGACGACCATGAGGTGGACAACGACTATGCGAGCTTGCAGGGTCAGTCACTGCAGCCCGACTTCGCCCAGCAGCGCGCCGCGGCCTACCGCGCCTGGTGGGAACACATGCCGGTGTCCAAGGCTATGCGCCCGGTGGGGCCCGACCTGCGCATCGTGGGCCGGCTGGACTGGGGCCGCCTGGCCCGCATCCACCTGCTGGACGACCGCCAGTACCGCGACCCGCAGGCCTGCCCGCGCCCAGGCCGCGCCGGCAGCAATACCGTGCGGCTGGCCGACTGCCCGGCGCTGGCCGATCCGGCTCGTTCACTGCTGGGCGCCGAGCAAGAGCGCTGGCTGGCCGAAGGCTGGTCGGTGGACCGGCCGTGGAACCTGCTGGCGCAGCAAACGCTGATGGCCCGCTTCAACTGGGAAGACCCCGCACGATCGGGTGGCGGACGCGACGCTGGAAGGTACTGGACCGACGGCTGGGACGGTTACTCCGCCGCGCGCCAGCGCCTGCTGAACGTGTTGCAGCAGCGCAGGGTAGGCGGCGCCGTGGTACTGGGCGGCGACGTGCATGCCAACTACGTGGCCGACGTACTGGCCGACTTCAACAACCCCAAGAGTGCCGTACTGGCCAGCGAGTTCTGCGGCACGTCGATCAGCAGCCTGGGCCTGCCGCAAGACCGCGTGGATGCGGCTTTGCCCTTCAACCCGCACATCCAGTGGGGCCGATCGGACCAACGCGGTTATGTGCGTTTTGAGCTGCGACCGGGTGAGTTGCAGGCGCAACTGCGTGTGGTGGCCGATGCAACGGACGCCGACAGCGCCGTCAGCACCGCAGCGCGCTTTGTGGTTCAAGCCGGCAAACCCGGTGTGCTGAAGGCCTGAACGCCAGCCCGCGCCATGCGGGACGGCGCACAACCGGTGTGGCGCGCGTGGTTGTGCAGATTCAGGTGCAATCTCGGGCGCCATCTCTTGCGCACAGCCCAGCGGCGCGC
>JANNMQ010000782.1:0-2564 GCA_031398045.1 Rubrivivax sp. | reverse complement strand
GTTGTCCGGTTCGGGCGATTGCTCGATGCTGTGCCAGACCTCGAAGCGCGTGAAGCGTTGCGGCAGGCCGTTCAACTGCGACCATCCGCCATGGCCCAGCCCATACTGGGTCGATTGCCGGCCACTGCGCGCCAGGTAGGCCATCCTGCCGACGTAGTCGATGCCCTTGACCACATTGAGCACGTGTCCCCGCGGGCCTTCCCGCGGGTGGACCGAAACCGGCTCGCCCTTCAGGCCGGTTGCGCGGCGACTCTCGCGCAGCACATTGAACGATTCGATGGCCCGCGTCTGCCGCTGCGCCGGCCGCGGGTAGAGCAGGCAGCTGATGTTGGGAAGCTGGTGCCGCTGCATCGCCTCAGGGGTGAGCTTCAGGAAGCCCATGGCGCTGACGCCGTCGACCTGGCGCAGGTCGTAGAGGCGTGCGCGGTCGAAGAAGGTCGGGTCCGACGGCACGAAGTAGCCGCTGCGCCCTTGCAGGTGGTCGTGGTAGTAGCGTCCCACCACGTCGTGCCGGTTGCCCAGGCCCGCCTGGTGCTGCCGGTTCGACATCAGCAGCAGACGCGGATTCTCGAAGCCGCCCGCAGCCAGCACGAATTTCTTCGCGCGCACCCAGAAGGCAGGGCCGCCAGGACGGGCCACCTTCAGGCGGTCGACCACCTCCCCGGTGTCGGCTGGCACCAGTTCGACGGCGGTGGCCCACGTGCAGAGCGTCACGTTGCGCGCGGCGATGAGCTCGTCGCGATACAGCAGGCTGAACACCTCCGCCGGACCGAACTGGTACATCCCGGTCCGCAGGTCGGTGTCCTCCAGCGGCAGCCGGCAGGCGTCGGCTCCTTCGAAAGGCTCTGGGCGGTAGTGGAAGGGCCCGGCGTGGCACACGGCCTGGGCCCGCTCATAGAAAGGAATCAGCTGGTGCCGGCGCAGCGGCCAGCCGCTGTGGGGCATCCAGGCGCGCGGCTCGAAATCGGTCTCGTCGAAGATCGCGTGCCGCAGACCGACCTCGCCCGGAGCCAGGGTGATGCGCCACACGTTGGCATTGCCGCCGAATTGGCGGCGGCACACTTCGATGGAACGCTTGATGTCACCCCGTGTCGGCCCGTCGGCCAGTTCCTGCATGGCGGCGTCGACTTCGAAGCCACCGCTTTCGAGCAGCAGCACCTGGTGACGCGTGCCGATGAACTCACGGGCCAGGCTGATGCCTGCAGGACCGGACCCGACGATGCACACGTCGGTGCTCACCGTCTGCGCGGTTGCCGATCGGGCGTCGACGTGCATGGTGTGGCCTCCGAAGTGCGAGGCGTCGTAGCCAACGTCCGGTACGCCGCTGCTGACCTCGCGGCTAAATTGTCGCGCTTGCCGACCAGGCTGTGCAGTCTGGAACGACCGTTCGTCGGGAGTGCGCCCGGAACGGTGCGACGCGTTCAGGTGCTGTGCGCACCCACCAGCAGCTCCCGGTACATGCGAAAGGTGGCCTGCTCGGCTGTGCGGGTGCGCTGCTGGATCCGGTTGCGCAGATGGCGCCAGACCGCCTTGGGCATCCAGGGCTTGATCGGCCCGGTGAAATGGATCACCTTGATGGGCTTGACGTCCGATGGGCGCGCCGATGGGGCCGGTTCCAGCGCGTACTTGCCGCTGGCCAGGTAGTCCTCCAGGTGCTCGTGGAAGACGTTGTAGCCCTCGTCCAGCTGCAGCTGCGACGTCGGCCAGCCCGGGTAGAAGGCGTTGATGAGGTCTTGGTCACCGACGGCCTTCAGCTCGGAATCGGCCACCTCGCGCACCGCCTCATCGAGCATGAGCCCGATGCGCTGCGGCAAACCTTCCTCAGGCTCGATCACCATCAGCCCCGAGTTCATGCGCACCCAGTCCGGGTGCACCTGCCGACCGGCTGCCACGGCGGACATGTGCGGCTTGTCGAACAATTCGTCCAGCGTGTCCAGGATCATCATGTCGCTGTCCAGGTAGACCAGCTTGGAGTACGCGGTCAGGCCGAACAGGTGCAGCTTGTCGAAGGTGTGGCCCCAATGGTGGTCACCCTGCTGCAGCGCGCGCGGCAAGGGCGATGTCGCCGGCAACCGGATGGTGGGCAGGCCCCGCGCCACCAGCTGCTCATCGATGGCGGCCGGCATGCCCGCCGAGATGGCCACGACCAGGGGGTAGCGCGTCCCTGTCGCAAGAAGCGACTTGGCCAGGCACAGGACGCCCGGAAGGTAGTTTTCGGTGCTCAGCAGAGTGACGTAGGCTTTCATGGGCGCGATGGTCGCTTGCCCGAGCGCGCCGTGCGAAGGGCTTGTATCCATATGTTGGCGTCACTTTTTAACGTTTGCCCCAGCAACAGCGTCCGGATGAGCAAGGCAGTTGCCTCTTGCGGGCCGTCAGCGCTATAAAGCGCGCATGTCACTGACTCCCCAATCCATTGCGCTGGCGGCACGCAAGAAGACTCAGAGTGCGCAGGCCAAGGTCCGCAACGCGGAGAAAGACCTCCGCGTTGCCAACGAAGCGTTGAAGCAAGCTCTTCCGAAGCACGATGTTGCAAGAATCGAGGGCGCCGCCAAGCTGACGATCGC
>JANNMQ010000774.1:0-2713 GCA_031398045.1 Rubrivivax sp. | reverse complement strand
TAAAACAGCCCCGCCAGCCGCGCCGCCAGCCCGAGCGCGCCTTCGCTGATGGCCGGTATGTCGCCGGTGATGACGCCCAGCGACAGCGCCGCGGGGTAACAAAAGCAGTGCACACGCTCCAGCCCCGGGCAGGGCGCTTCGGCGCGCGCCTGGAATTCAAAGGCCGGCCCGAGGTCGGGCGACGCCGCCAGTTCTGCGTCTTCTTCACCCGCCGGCGGCTGGTAGCGGTGTTGCCACAGCCGCACATGCGGCGCGATGTGGCGCAGCATCGGCCGCTGGCTCCAGTCCACCGCAAAGCCGGTGCTGAAGATCAGGAAGTCCAGGTCCACGCTGCCCAGGTTGGTGTGCACACGCAAGGCGCCGTGCTGCTCTTGCACCTGTTGAATGCTGCAGCCCAGGTGAAAGTACGCGTTGGGGTGGCGTGACACGCGCAGCGTGCTGTTGCGCGGCGGCGGCACCTGCTGCACGTTGATGTAGTGGCGGATGCGCCACTTCCAGTCGTCAGGCAGCAGCGCATGGCCCTGCACAAAACCGGGGTGCGAAGCGCCTTTGCCTTTGTTGATGCGTGGGATGTCGGGCCTGCGCACCAGCAGGTGCACCTGCGCTGCGCCAGCCTCCAGCGCGCTAGCGGCGCTGTCCATCGCCGATGCACCCGCACCCACCACACCGACACGCAGGCCCTTGAAGGCCGCGTAGTCATGTTCGTCGGCTGAATGAGCCCAGCGTGCGCGTGGCAGTTGTTGCGCCCAGGCCGGCACTGCGGGCCCGCCCAAACCCGCGCGGCCGGTGGCCAGCACCACGCGCCGCGCCCAGTGGGTCTGCGCTTGGGCAGCAGCGCCTTGTGGCGAGCCGTGCAGTTGCAACAGCTTCAGCTGCACCAGGCCACCGGAATGCGGCAGCACATCGGTGATGCGGTGTTCATTCAGCACCTGCAGGCCCAGCACCTGGCGGTACCAGCGCAGGTAGTCCATCCACTGCACGCGCGGTATCTTGTCCAGCGCTTCCCAGGCCGCTGCACCGAACTGGGCTTCAAACCAGGCCCGAAAACTCAGCGATGCCAGCCCCAGCGCCGGCCCGGCCAGTTGTTTGGGGCTGCGCAGCGTTTCCATGCGCGCGGTGGTGGCCCAGGGGCCTTCCAGCCCGGCGCTGTTTTCGTCGTAGACAGTGACGTCGATGCCCTTGTGCTGCAGCGCTGCTGCCAGCGCCAGGCCAGCCATGCCGCCGCCGATGATGGCCACGTCGGCCACCGGCCGGCCTTGGTGCTGCATGGGCGGTGTCCAGCGCGCTGCAGGCAGTTGCAGGCAGGCCATTTCATAGGCCAGGCGGTCCTGCAATGCGGCCAGGCTGGTGGCCGCGGCGCTGCGGGGCAAGGTGGGGTCCGGGGACATCGTTGGGCGGATGGGTGGGTGCGTTGCTCAAGCCGCAGCCAGCTGCTGCACGCCGGCTTCGGCACCGTGGCGCTGGCAGGCCACATCCACCGCTTGCCAAGCCGCGCGCAGCACCGGCATTTGCAGGCCCAGTTGCTGGGCTTCGTCCAGCGCCAGCTGCAGGTCTTTGCGCAGCAAACCCAGCGTGAAGGTGACCGGGCCTGCGCCCGTCATCATGCGTGGCAGATAGGTCGGCAACAGATAACTGGCTGCCGTGCCGTCGGCCAGCGTGTCTTGCAAGGTCTGGGCTGACAGGCCGCTGGCGCGCGCCAGTTGCGCGCCTTCGGCCAGGCCCATCAAGGTGCTGGCCATCAGCACCTGGTTCAGCAACTTGGTGCGGTAGCCGCTGCCAGCAGGCCCGCAGTGCACGATGCGTTTGCAAAAACTGTGCAGCAGCGGTGTGGCCGTTTGCAGCGCTGTTGCGCTGCCACCGGCAAAGCAGGTGAGCGTGCCCTGCACCGCGCCCGCCACGCCGCCGGTGACGGGCGCGTCAAAGCTTTGCAAACCGTGCTGCGCCGCCAGGGCCGCGCTGGCTGCTGCCGTCTGCACTGAGGCAGTGCTGAAGTCGATGAAAAGGCTGCCCGCCGCGGCCACCGGCATCATGTGCTGCTGCAAGGCCTGCACGTCGGCGGGCCCGCTCACCACGGTACACAGCAGCGTGCAGCTGCGCGCCAGCTGTTCGGGTGAGTCGGCCCAACCTGCGCCTGCAGCCAGCAGCGGTGCTGCGGCTGCGCGCTGCCGCGCCCACACCTGCAGTGCAAAGCCGGCGGCTTGCACACGCTGCGCCATCGGCAGGCCGATGCGCCCCAGCCCCACCCAGCCCACCCGGGCGGTGGGTGCGGTGGGCTGCAGTGCGGTGGCCGTCATTGCGCCTGGATCTTGGCGTCGCGCACCACCCGCGCCCACTTGTCGATTTCTGCGCTCAGGTGGTCGGCCAGCTGGCGTGGCGTGCCGCCCAGCGTGCTGGCGCCCATGTCGGCCAGGCGCTTTTTCACGGCCGGGTCGGCCAGCACTTCGTTGGCCACGGTGTTCATGCGCTCCACCACGGCAGGGTTGGTGCCCTTGGGTGCCAGCAGTGCAAACCAGGTGGAAGACAACAGCCGCGGCGCGCCCAGCTCCACGGTGGTGGGCACGTCGGGTAGCGCGGGTGAACGCTGCGGCGCCATCACCGCCAATGCCCGCACCTTGCCCCCTTTGACCTGCCCGGCAATGCCCGGTATCAACTGGAACATCAGCTGGATGTCACCCGCAATCAGGTTGGTGGTGGCCGTGCCGGGTGAGTTGTA
>JANNMQ010000773.1:0-6875 GCA_031398045.1 Rubrivivax sp. | reverse complement strand
TTTCAAACGTGCTGAGGCGCGAAATATCTACGGCAAGCTGCAAATGTTCCTGGGAGGCGCGTAAAGCACTGTCAATCCGCAGTTTTTCGATTGCCGTCCAGGTGCGTTCGGCGACGGTTTCGCTTTGGGTTCATCTGACGCGAGACGCTCACACCAGCAAGGCGATGTTCCAAGCCCTTGGTCATAGACCATCGGCTCAAGGACATATAAGGCTCGAAGTACACAACGGACCGTGTCATTCTAGGCCTGCAATCACCTGGTGAGGGTGTGCCACAAACGAGGCCTTGTTCACAGCAATTGCCCGTCTTCACCCAAAGCGGTGTCGACGCGGCGCAGCAGCGCGTCGATGTCGCTGTGGGCAATGAGGTTGCCGGTGTCATCCGCTGAAGCCTGGGTTGGGCCTGTCACCACCGCCGCGGGCTCAGCGGTGCCGTTTTCCGCCAGCTGATAGGCCAGGTTGAGGGCCGCCAACACGGCAATGCGCTCGCGTGCTTTGACTTTGCCGGCATCCCGGATGACGGTCATCTCACGGTCTACAGCGGCCACCGCATTGCGCAGCAGTGATTCGCCGCCTTCGGGGCAACCCAGCCTGTAAACCTGGCCCAGGATCAGCACCTCCACTTGTTTCATGGATGAGCGCCTGGTGGGTTTCCGTCATCCAAGGACCTGGGAGTGGAGGCCAGAGCCTGCGGTGCCGTCGCAGCGTCAGGCGGCAGGCGTTCAAGCAGGGCATCCACCCGCGAGCGCGCAGCTGCCAATCTGGAGCGCAGGCTGTCGCGTTCTGAAGTCACCGTCACCAGCTGTTCGGCGATCAGTGCCGTGGTGCGCTTGAGCTCCTGGTGTCGCAGCACCAGGCGGTCGACACGTTCAGCGAGATCGTCGAACTTGGCCATGCGTTGATCCTTTACCGCGACCCTGGCATTGTAGAAGCGCCCCAGTCGCAGCAGTTGCGCACAGCGCATGCATCACACAGCGGTTGTCTCGCCTTGCAGACGTAGCGTCCATGCAGAATGAGCCAGTGGTGCGCATCCACGCGATAGGCCGGCGGCACACGATCAAGCAGCGCCTTTTCAACCGCTTCGGGTGTTGCGCCTGGCGCCAGCCCGGTGCGGTTGCTGACGCGGAACACATGGGTGTCAACGGCCACCGTGGGTTCGCCAAAGGCCGCGTTCAACACCACATTGGCAGTCTTGCGGCCCACCCCGGGCAGTGCCTGCAGTTCTTCACGCGTACGCGGCACTTCACCACCATGCTGTTGCAGCAAGATGGCGCAGGTTTGCACCAGGTGGCGTGCCTTGTTGCGGTACAGGCCTATGGTTTGGATGTGGCGCGCCACTTCAGCTTCGCCCAGATTCAGCATCGCTTGCGGCGTGGGCGCGCGTGCAAACAGCACCCGCGTGGCCTTGTTGACGCTGACATCGGTGGCCTGTGCAGACAGCAGCACAGCCGCCAGCAGTTCAAACACGGTGGTGTAGGCCAGCTCGGTTTGTGGCAGTGGGTTGGCCTGCTGCAGCACCGAAAAAAACTGTGCAGTTTGGTCAGGCGTCATCAGCAGCCGGTGGCTCGGGTTGGCGCTGTGCCCTGGAACGTGCCAGTGCGGCTTCAATCACCGCTCGTTTGGCAGCCAGCACGTCGGGGTCCGTCAAGTGGCTGTGCTGTTCCAGGTCGGCCAGCTTGACTTGTGCCTTGGCCGTCAATCGAGCATCGTTTTCCAGCCGCTCTCGGGCCACGCGCTGCTGGTGCCAGCTGTATCGCTCCTGGGCCTCGTCGGCCAATGCCGCACTCCAGGCCCGCCAGCCTGTGGCGGTGCCGGTCACAGGCACCAGGCTGATGCAGTCCACGGGGCACACCGGCACACACAATTCGCAGCCGGTGCATTGGGCGTCTATCACCGTGTGCATGGTCTTGGACGCGCCCACGATGCAGTCCACGGGGCAGGCCTTGATGCACAAGGTGCAGCCTATGCACCAGGCCTCGTCGATGACGGCCAGCAAACGGGGCCCTTCGACACCGCGGCTGGGGTCGAGCGGCTGCACGCGCTGCCCCGTCAGCGCCGCCAGCCGGGCGATGCCCTCGGCGCCGCCGGGTGGGCAGCGGTTGATGTCTGCAGCGCCGTCGGCCATGGCTTGCGCGTAGGCGCTGCAGTCGGGGTAGCCGCAGCGTGTGCACTGCGTTTGCGGCAGCGCCTGGTCCAGGCGCGCCACCAGCGCCAGCATGTGCTCGACGGACGCAACCCTGCTCGCGCTCGGGTTTGAAATGGGACGGGGAAGGGAGTCAGCGGCCACCCGTCATTATCGTGCGACGAAAATCAACGCGCGCTGCGGGGTTCCGGCTTGCCGTTCGCTTTGCTGGACCTGGCGGACTTGACCGAGCTGGTGGAAATGGCCGGGTCGATGGGCTTGGCGACTCTGGCCGGCCTTGCCGGCTTGGCGGTCCGAGGAAATGGGGCCGACGGGGCTACCAAAGCCGCGGGTGCAGGCGTTGCCTTGACAACTGTCGCGGTCTTGGTCTGGTCTTCCTCTGGTGCCACCGTCATTGCAAGCTGGCGTGCCTGGGCGTCGAAGCGCTTGATGAAGCCGCGCACTTCGGGGTAGACGGCATCGCGCCAGCGGCGGCCCGAGAAGATGCCGTAGTGGCCTGCACCTTCGACGTCGTAATGGAAGGCCTGCTCTTGCGCAATACCGGAACACAAGGCGTGCGCGGCGTGGGTCTGGCCGGCACCGGAGATGTCGTCGAGTTCGCCTTCGATCGTCATCAATGCGGTCTGCGTGATGTCTTGCGGCCGCACGGGCTCGCCCGTCACCACCCAGGTGCCGTTGACAAGCGCGAAGTCCTGGAACACGGTCTTGATGGTGTCGAGGTAGTACTCGGCCGGCATGTCGAGCACGGCGTTGTATTCGTCGTAGAACTGGCGGTGGCTGTCGACGCTGCTGTCGTCGCCACGGATGAGGTCGAGGAAGTAGTCGTAATGACTGTTCACGTGGCGGTCGGGATTCATCGCCACGAAGCCTGTGTGCTGCAGGAAGCCAGGGTAGACGCGCCGTCCGGCACCGGGGTAGTTGGGCGGCACGCGATAGATGACGGTGGTCTCGAACCAGCTGTGGCTCTTGTTGGTGGCCAGGTTGTTGACCGACGTGGGGCTCTTGCGCGCATCGATGGGGCCGCCCATCATGGTCATGGTGATGGGTGTTTTTTCGCCCCGGCTGGCCATCAGCGACACGGCTGCGAGCACGGGCACCGTCGGCTGGCACACCGAGATCACGTGCACGTCGTCACCGCAGTGGCGCAGAAACTCCTGCACGTACTCGACATAGTCGTCCAGATGAAACGGACCCTTGTCGGTGGGCACCATGCGGGCGTCGGTCCAGTCGGTGATGAAGACCTTGTGGTCGTGCAGCAGGCTCTTGACGGTGTCGCGCAGCAGCGTGGAATGGTGACCCGACAGCGGCGCCACCACCAGCACGGTCGGCTGCAACTTCATCGTGTCGAGCGCCTGCGGGTTGTCGGTGAAGCGCTTGAAGCGCAGCAGGCGGCAGAACGGCTTGGTCAGCGCGACTTGGTCCTGTACGGCTACTTCAACGCCTTCGACCGTGGCCGCAGTGATATTGAAGGGCGGCTTTTCGTACTCCTTGGCCAGGCGATGCAGCAGGTCGAAACTGGCCGACACGCGCTCGGCGAGCGGTGTGTGCGCAAAGGGCGACAGTGGGTGGTCGTACAGTTTTGCGCTGGCGCTGGCGAACTCGGAAAACGGCGACATCAGCGCACGTTGTGTTTCGTAGATCTGGTACAGCATGGCAAGTTATCCCGTTCGGTTCAGTCAGGCGAGGCCACATCATGCGCCATGTGCAGCGCAACCGGGCTTACAACAACTGCAAATTTGCTGCGGCGCAGCAAATGTGCCACAGCACCACCCATATTGAATGGGAGTGACTCTATAGATGGGCTGAAATGAGGGTCATTGGCCCCCGAACTTTGGACCGGGCTGGCCAGGATCCAGGCCTGGCCCCTGTTGCTATTTTCGCAAACCGTTACCGGTGGCGCATCAGGCTGCGTGCATCACCTGAGCCAAAGCCTGCGTCACGGTGCGGACGTTGCCGCTGTTCACAGCGGCCACACAGATACGGCCCGAGTCCAAGCCGTAAACACCGAACTCGTCGCGCAGTCGCTCCATTTGGGCCTTTGACAGGCCGGAGTAGCTGAACATGCCTTTCTGGCTGGTGATGTAACCCAGGTCGCCCTTCACGCCGGCAGCCTGCAGTTCAGCGACCAAGCGGCCGCGGGTGGTGCGGATGCGCTCGCGCATGCCGGCCAGTTCTTCTTCCCACATCACGCGCAGCGCCGGCGTGCCCAGCACCGAGGCCACCACCTGCGCACCAAAAGTGGGCGGGTTGCTGTAGTTGGTGCGGATAACGATCTTCAGCTGCGACAGCACGCGGCTGCTTTCTTCAGCGCTGCCGCAGACCACGCTGAGCGCGCCCACACGTTCGCCGTACAGCGAAAAACTCTTGGAAAACGACGTCGACACAAAGAAGGTCATGTTTCTGGACAGGAAACATTGCACCGCGGCGCCGTCTTCGGTAATGCCCAGGCCAAAGCCTTGATAGGCCATGTCCAGGAAAGGCACCAGGCCGCGGGTCTGGCAGGTGCTGGCCACTTGTTCCCACTGCGCAGGCGTGATGTCACAACCCGTCGGGTTGTGGCAGCAGGCGTGCAATACCACCACGGTGCCAGCCTTGGCGCTGTTCAGCGCGGCCAGCATGTCGTCAAAACGCACCCCCCGGGTGGCGGCGTTGTAGTAAGGATAGGTGGCCACCTCAAAGCCAGCATTGGTGAACAAGGCCCGATGATTTTCCCAGCTGGGGTCGCTGATCAGCACCAAAGCCTGTGGATTCAGGCGCTTCAGGAAGTCGGCGCCCACCTTCAAGCCGCCGGTGCCGCCCAGCGCTTGCACCGTGGCCACACGCCCAGCTTGGACGGCGCCGCTGTCTGCGCCAAAAACCAGCTGCTGCACGGCCTTGTCGTAGGCGGCAATGCCGTCGATGGGCAGGTAGCCCTTGGGCTTGGAAGTTTCCAGCAACAGCTTTTCGGCCGCTGCCACACAACGCAGCACGGGCAGCTTGCCTTCGTCGTTGAAGTACACACCGACGCCCAAATTCACCTTGCCAGGCCGGGGGTCGTTGTTGAACTGCTCGTTCAGACCCAGGATGGGGTCACGCGGGGCCATTTCGACGGCAGCAAAGAGAGAAGCTGACATGGGTAAATTCCTGATGACGCTGGGGTGTGAAGCCGGCAATTGCAAGGGCGCACACAGCGATTGCGGGGGTGCGCTACGCTAGCGGGTTGCCCGCAATTTGCAGTACGGGCTTGGCACAGCGCGGCAATTCTAGCGGCGCCCTCTTCAGGTAAACCCGTATGACCGTTCTCGTGTCTTCTCCAGCGTCCTCAGCACCGTTGCCGGCAGCACCTGGGGCTGGCCCAGCAGCAGCCGGCGTGGTTGATAACGGGCCTGCGGAAGGCACGTTTGTCAGCTTTCCAGATTCACCCTTCCAACTGTTTCAACCCTATGCGCCCGCAGGTGACCAGCCGGCGGCCATTTTGCAACTGGTGGAGGGCATTGCTGACGGCCTGACCTTCCAGACACTGCTGGGTGTGACGGGGTCGGGCAAAACCTTCACCATGGCCAACGTGATAGCACGCACCGGTCGCCCGGCCATCGTGTTTGCGCCCAACAAAACGCTGGCCGCGCAGCTGTACAGCGAATTCCGCGAATTTTTCCCACGCAACGCGGTGGAGTACTTCGTCAGTTACTACGACTACTACCAGCCCGAGGCCTATGTGCCGCAGCGTGACCTGTTCATCGAAAAAGACAGCGCCATCAACGAACACATCGAACAGATGCGCCTGTCAGCCACCAAGAGCCTGCTGGAAAGGCGCGACGTGATCATCGTGGCCAGCGTCAGTGCCATCTACGGCATTGGCAACCCGGCTGACTATCACAAGATGGTGATGACGCTGCGGGTGGGCGACAAGATGAGCCAGCGCGACGTGATCGCGCAGCTGATCCGCATGCAATACAAACGCAACGAGATCGACTTTTCGCGCGGCGCATTCAGGGTGCGCGGCGACACCATCGACGTCTTTCCCGCTGAGCACAGTGAACTGGCCTTGCGCATCGAACTTTTCGACGATGAGGTTGAATCGATGTCGCTGCTGGACCCACTGACCGGCCGCGTGCGACAGAAGATCCCGCGCTTCACGGTCTACCCCAGCAGCCACTACGTGACGCCGCGTGAGCGTGTGGTGGACGCCATTGCCACCATCAAAGACGAATTGCGCTCGCGGCTGGACGAATTTGTGAAAGGCGGCAAGCTGGTTGAAGCGCAGCGGCTGGAGCAACGCACCCGGTTTGACCTGGAGATGCTGCAGGAAGTGGGCCACTGCAAAGGCATCGAGAACTACACGCGGCATCTGTCAGGCGCACGCCCTGGTGACCCACCACCCACGCTGGTGGACTACCTGGCTCCGGATGCGTTGATGTTCCTGGACGAAAGCCACGTGCTGATAGGCCAGTTTGGTGGCATGTACAACGGCGACCGCGCACGCAAGACCACGCTGGTGGAGTACGGCTTTCGCTTGCCCAGTGCGCTGGACAACCGGCCGCTGAAGTTTGAAGAGTTTGAACGCAAGATGCGCCAGGCGGTGTTTGTGTCTGCCACCCCCGGCAACTGGGAAAAGGAACACACCGGCGCGGTGGTGGAACAGGTGGTGCGCCCCACCGGCTTGGTCGACCCCGAGGTGGAAGTGCGGCCAGCGCGCACGCAGGTGGACGACGTGTTGCAGGAAATTCGCATCCGCGTGGACATCAACGAGCGTGT
>JANNMQ010000752.1:0-5361 GCA_031398045.1 Rubrivivax sp. | reverse complement strand
AACTGGAAAGTGCCGCCGTCGTTGATGATGGTGTGGGGGTCGCGCTTGCCCGATACCAGTGCTGCCATGGCCATGAAAGGCTTGAAGGTGGAGCCCGGCGGGTAGGTGCCTTTGAGTGCACGGTTCAGCAGCGGCCTGTCGATGCTTTCGTTCAGCTCGCGCCAGCTCTCGACATCGATGCCGTCGACAAACAGGTTGGGGTCGAAAGTGGGCTTGCTCACGAAGGCCAGCACCTCGCCCGTGCGCGGGTCCAGCGCCACCAGCGCGCCGCGGCGGTCGCCGAACATGTTTTCCACCAGCGCTTGCAGCCTGATGTCCACCGACAGCACCAGTTTGTCGCCGTTCAGTGCCGGTGTGGTGCTGATACGGCGCACCGCCCGGCCGCCGGCGCTGGTTTCAACTTCTTCAAAACCGGCCGTGCCGTGCAGTTCACGTTCGTAGCTCTGCTCGATACCCAGCTTGCCGATGTATTCGGTGCCTTTGTAATTGCCCTGGTCGGCTTCTTCCCAGTCTTCCATGGCCTTTTTCTCGGCCGTGTTGATGCGCCCGATGTAGCCCAGCAGGTGCGACCCCACGTCGCCCAGCGGGTAGTTGCGAAACAACCGTGCCTTGATCTCCACGCCCGCAAAGCGGTAGAGCTGCGCCGTGAAGCGGGCCACTTCCTCGTCGCTCAGGCGCGTGCGGATAGGCAGCGAGTCGGCGCCTTTCATTTCTTCTTGCAGGCGTTTGAACCGACGGCGGTCGCGCGGCCCAATGTCCACCACCTCGGCCAGCTGTTCGATCAAGGTCTCGAGCCCGCCGGCGCGAATGCGCTGCGCCGAAATCTCCAGCGTGTACGCTGAATAGTTGCTGGCCAGCACCACACCGTTGCGGTCGACGATGAGCCCGCGGTTGGGCACCACTGGCACCACGGCAATGCGGTTGGCTTCAGCCTGTGTGGCCAGGTCTTCGTGGCGAAACACCTGCAGGTGCACCAGCCTGGCGGCCAGCAGCGAAAAGGCCACCAGCACCAGCAGCGCAGCCGCTATCACCCGACCGCGAAAGCGGTCCAGTTCTTGTTCGACGTCGCGCAACTCGGTCATCGGGCCCATCACAATGGCCGATTCTGGTCGGGGTCGGGCGCGCGCCGCTGCGGCGCCAACAGCAGCCAGGTGGCCACCGGCCACAACAGGGCTTCAAACACCGGTGCGGCCAACACCGTCCAGCCCGGGAACATGCCACCTGCTGCCAGCCGCACCAGTTGCGACACCGCATGCACGGCAAAAAATACCGGCAGTATCTGCAGTGCTTGTTCAAACACACCA
The DNA here is from genome assembly GCA_031398045.1 of Rubrivivax sp. Taxonomy (GTDB): domain Bacteria; phylum Pseudomonadota; class Gammaproteobacteria; order Burkholderiales; family Burkholderiaceae_C; genus Rubrivivax. The sequence goes on along the minus strand of JANNMQ010000752.1, from coordinate 4,057 downwards.
AACCACAACAGCCGGCGGTGGATGCTGACGGCCACGTAGTTCAACAGCGTGTAGGCCAGCGCGTGCTGGCCCAGCAGGGCGCCCTGGTTGACGTCCATTGCCAGCCCCAGCACAAATGCCACGCCCATGCCCACCCGGCGCGGCTGGTGCACGGCCCAGAACATCAGCACCACCATCAGCAGGTCGGGCATGGCGGGTTGGCGGCCCAAAGGCAGCATGTTGAAGGCCAGCGCCAGAACCAGCGTGGCGCTGACGAAAAAAGGCTTGGCCGGCAGCAGCAGCTGGCTGGACCCACGCGGCAAGATCAAGCCGCGTGCTCCAATGACTTCGGCATGATCATGCCGCGTGCTCCAAGGTCATCGGCATGATCATGGCGTCGACGCCGGTTTGGCCGCCGTCGGGCTGCGCCGGGGTGTGTTCAGCATGCGGTCGCCAGCGGGTGCTTCGGCTTGCGGCACCGCATCAGGCCGCGCCGGCATCTGCAAGCCCACAGGGGCCAGCACCAACACGTGGCGCACACCTTCGGCAGCGGCAGCGGTCTGCACCACCACACGCGCAAAACCGCTTTCAGAGCGCCGCGTGACGCTGGCCACACGGCCCACCGCCAGGCCGGGCGGGTACACGCCGTCCAGGCCACTGGTGGTCAGCGGGTCGCCGGCTTCGATGTCGCTGTCTACAGACAAATAGCGCAGCTCCATGCGGCTGCCGCCGCTGTGGCCACCAAAGGCCACGCTGCGCTGTTGTGTGCGACTGTTCAGCACCGGGATGGCTGCGTCCTTGTCCAACAGCAGTGTCACCTCGGCCGTCAAGGGGTGCACGCGGGTGACTTGGCCCAGCACACCGTCGTCATTGATCACCGGCGACCCTGCCAACAAACCATGCTGTGCGCCGCGGTCGATGAACACACGGCGCGAATAGGTGTCGGCCGCTTCATAAAGCACTTCGGCAGCCAGACTCTGCACCTGCAGCGCCGGCCGCAGTTCCAGCAGCTTGCGCAGCCGCAGGTTTTCCAGCATCAGCTGATCCGTGCGCGCGGCCCTTTCAGACAGGTTCACCAGCCGGGCATTGGCGGTTTGCGCACGGGTCTGTGCTTCATGCAGGCCTTGCAGGTATTGCAGGCCGTTGCCCCATATCTCAACCGGCACCGCCAGCATCCGTTGCATCGGCAGCAAGGCCACCGCGAGCGCCGACCGCAGTGGCGCCACCATCTGAAAGCGCGCATCAGCCATCATCAAAAACAGCGCCAGGGCCGAGAAGAAGATGACTTTGCTCAGCGCCGAGGGGCCCTGCCTGAAAAACGGCGGGGGCGTACGGTCCAGCGTGCCGACGGGCATGAGGCGCTAGTACGGTTGAGCTGCCGGGCGTATACCAGTGCCGCGTTTCAAACGCGGACTATTCGGACGTGAAGATCGAGCCCAGCCGGTCCATGCGCTCCAGCGCCATGCCGCAGCCGCGCACCACGCAGGTCAGCGGGTCTTCGGCCACCAGCACCGGCAGCCCGGTCTCTTCGGCCAGCAAGCGGTCAAGGTCGCGCAGCAAGGCGCCGCCACCCGTGAGCATCATGCCGCGCTCGGCGATGTCGGCACCCAGTTCGGGCGGTGTTTGCTCCAGCGCATTTTTCACCGCACTCACCATCTGGTTCAGCGGGTCGGTCAGCGCTTCCAGAATTTCATTGCTGCTGATGGTGAAGCTGCGCGGCACACCTTCGCTGAGGTTGCGGCCCTTGACTTCCATTTCTTTGACCTCGCTGCCCGGGAATGCGCTGCCGATGGTCTTCTTGATGGATTCGGCCGTGGGCTCGCCGATCAGCATGCCGTAGTTGCGGCGGATGTAATTGATGATGGCTTCGTCGAACTTGTCGCCGCCGACCCGGATGCTGCCTTTGTAGACCATGCCGCCCAGGCTGATGACGCCCACTTCGGTGGTGCCGCCGCCGATGTCCACCACCATCGAGCCCGACGCTTCAGACACCGGCAGCCCGGCGCCGATGGCCGCCGCCATCGGCTCTTCGATCAGGAACACGTCGGAGGCGCCGGCGCCCAGGGCCGATTCGCGGATGGCGCGGCGTTCGACTTGGGTTGAACCGCAGGGCACGCAGATGATGATGCGCGGGCTGGGCCTCAAGATGCCGCGTGGGTGCACCATCTTGATGAACTGCTTGAGCATCTGCTCGGTGACGGTGAAGTCGGCAATGACGCCGTCTTTCATCGGCCGTATGGCTTCGATGTTGCCCGGCACCTTGCCCAGCATGGCCTTGGCTTCTTTGCCCACAGCCTGGATGGTTTTCTTGCCTTGGGGGCCACCCTCGTGGCGGATGGCCACCACCGAGGGCTCGTCGAGCACGATGCCCTTGTCGCGCACAAAGATCAGCGTGTTGGCGGTGCCCAGGTCGATGGCCAGGTCGGTGGAGAAATAGCGGCGCAGGGAGGCAGCAAACATGGTCGGGGGGCGGTGCGGGTGACGCGCGACGCGTGGAGGTCCGCGGATGGGGCGTTGCTGGGCAATTTGGTTGCAGGGCCAACGGGCTGGCCTTGCACCAGGAAGATGGCCGGCGTTGCGACTGTGGTTCAGGTGCTGCCGTACCGGGCCGGGCCTCGCAAAGAAGCCTGATCAGGGCTGGCAGCAGCATCTTCAAACCATGGTCGTCAAGCGACGGTAGGTAACCAGGGATAATACTGCATCCCTTTGTTTTCACTGCCCGCACAGCGCTGCTTTTTTAGGCAGAGCCCAGGCGCCGCAGTGCCAACCCGGCCCCTGCGCAACCCATGGCATTGACCCCTGAAGACGTCGGCCGCATTGCCCATCTGGCACGGCTGCAACTCACTGGCATTGAGGCCGAGCAGATGCTCGTTCAGCTCAATGGTTTTTTCCGCATCGTTGAACAGATGAGCGCCGTCGACACCCGGGGCGTGGAGCCGCTGTACACGCCGCTGTCGGCCGTGCACGCGGTCAGCCTGCGTTTGCGCGACGACGTAGTGACGGAAACCGACCAGCGCAGCGCCAACCAGCGCAGCGCGCCGGCGGTGGAAGAAGGCCTGTTCCTGGTGCCGAAGGTGATTGAATGAGCCCTTCTGCCTTTCCCATCCATGAGTGGGGCGTTGCTGAACTGGCGCGTGCCATTGCCCAAGGCCAGGTGTCCAGCGTCGAGGCCACCCAGACGCTGCTGGCCGGCATACAGGCGCGGCAAGAGCTGGGTGCTTTTCTGGCCGTCAACCCCGACTTTGCACTGGTGCAAGCCCGCGCAGCCGACCAGCGCCGCGCGCAAGGCAGCGCTGGGCCGCTGAACGGCGTGCCGCTGGCGCACAAGGACATCTTTGCCACCGACTTCGCCGCCTCGGGCCTGCCCACCACAGCCGGCTCGAAGATGCTGGCCGGTTATGCCAGCCCCTTCGATGCCACCGTGGTGTCGCGGTTGAACGCCGCCGGCACGGTGACTTTGGGCAAGCTGAACTGCGATGAATATGCGATGGGCTCATCGAACGAGAACTCGGCTTTTGGGCCCGTGCGCAACCCCTGGAACCTGCAGCGCATACCGGGTGGATCTTCAGGCGGCAGTGCTGCCGCAGTGGCCGCGCGGTTGGTGCCTGCAGCCACCGGCACCGACACCGGTGGCTCCATCCGCCAGCCGGCCAGCTTCACCGGCATCACTGGCATCAAGCCTACCTATGGCGTGTGTTCGCGTTATGGCATGGTGGCTTTTGCGTCCAGCCTGGACCAGGCCGGCCCGATGGCGCGCAGTGCCGAAGACTGCGCGCTGCTGTTGTCGGCGATGGGTGGTTTTGACGAGCGTGACGCCACCAGCGCACAGCGGCCCGACCAGGACTATGCGGCGCTGCTGCGCACGGCCAGGCCGGGTGCCACGGCGGCGCAGCCGCTGCTGGGCTTGCGCATCGGGCTGCCGAAGGAATTTTTCCCCGCTGCGCTGTCTGACGACGTGGCACAGGCTGTGCGTGCAGCGCTGACCGAGTTAGAAAAACTGGGCGCCACGCTGGTGGACGTGACGCTGCCGCGCACCGAGCTGTCGATTCCGGTGTATTACCTGATCGCACCGGCCGAG
>JANNMQ010000329.1:0-4409 GCA_031398045.1 Rubrivivax sp. | reverse complement strand
CCCACCACTGGCTGGCCGCGCTGACACCAAACACCAGCACCACCAGCCCCAGCCAAGACCTGCGGGAAGGCCGCCCAGCTGCTGCGGTGTTGACGCTCACAGCGCCGCCGTCACCACCATTTCGACGCGCCATTCGGGCTTGGCCAGGTCGGCTTTCACCGTGGCCCGCGGCGGTGCGTGCCCAGCAGGCAGCCAGGCCTCCCAGACCGCGTTCATAGCCGGGAAATCGGCCAGATCCTTGATGAAGATCTGCACCATCAGCAGCTTGTGTTTGTTGCTGCCGGCGCGCGCCAACAACGCGTCGATGGCCTGCAGCACCTGCCGCGTCTGCCCGCTGATGTCTTGGCTGCCATCAGGCGCCACCTGCCCGGCCAGGTAACAAACCCCGTTGTGCACCGCCATTTCAGACAGGCGCGCGCCGACGTCGAATCGTTGAACCATGTCAGTGATGTCCTTTTTTGTGTTTGCCCAGCCCGGCCGACTTGCCACGGGGGTGGCTCCCAGGGCCCGTGTGGTGCGAAGTTGGTTGGCTGTGTGTGGGCTGAGCAGTTGATTTTTGTCCGAGTTTGCTCTCTGTGCCGGCCAGCAGTTTCTGTATGTTGCCCTCGTGGCGCCAGATCAGCAGCAGGCACATCACAGCGATGGGCAGGATGCTGGCATCCACTCCCCAGATCAAAGCCTGATAGAAGGGCGCAAACACGGCAGCAACGATGGATGCCAGTGAAGCATATCGACTGAAGGCGGCAATGATCAGCCAACTCAACAGTGTTGCCGCACCCAGCCACGGGTTGATGGCCATCAAAGCACCCGCCGCCGTGGCCACGCCCTTGCCGCCCTGAAAGCGAAAAAAAACTGGCCACAAGTGGCCCACAAAGGCGGCCAGTCCGGCCACGGCAGCTGCTGTGGCGCCGAGCCCAAACCTGGGCCCCACCAGCAGCACCAGCAGCACCGGCACATAGCCCTTCAACGCATCAAAAGCCAAGGTCAACAGCGCAGCCGCCCGGTTGCCAGAGCGCAGCACATTGGTGGCGCCCGGGTTTTTGCTGCCATAACTGCGCGGGTCTGCCAAGCCCATCACGCGACTGACGATGACTGCAAAAGACAGCGAACCGATCAGGTACGAAGCCAGCAAGGCCAGCACAAGATTCGTGGTGTTCATAGTCACGCAGTCTAAGCGCTGACCTGTCAAGCCGATGCCTCGTGGCCGCCCTGCAAGCGCCCTTGAAGAAGAAACGATGAAACACCTGCATTGAAAGCTGTTGTGGCGGCTGCACTTCTGGCGCTCGGCAGCGCGGGCGCAGGCGCTGCGGTGGTGGCTCTTGAGGTGCCCGACATGGCCGTGAATGTGGACGGTGAAGATTTCTGGAGGTTCGGCGTTCAGTGGCCCCATTGGTGGCAGCGGTGCGTTTGCCAGCACGGTGTTTACGGTGAATCTCCCCGCCGGACCGTACACCACCCTGGGACTGGACCTCGGGTTCCTGGGCAGCGGCGGTGGTGATGCCATTTCGTTCACCTTGGGCGTTGAAGTGGTCAATGCCACCGTAGCAGAGCCCGGCAGTCTGGCGTTGGCCGCATTGGCCATGGGTGTTGCCGGTGCTGCTGGCGCTGCTGCTCGCCGCCGCAGGGCTTAAGCCGCACGGCCGCTGGCCGGTCAATTCGACAAGGCGCTTCAAAAAAGTGGCTTCAGCCAGGGCTGGAGCCACTCTTTTTTTGGCCGGTTGAGCCGATCCGTATCAAGCTTCTAGAGCGCGCAGGACACCGACTGAGCCTGCAACACTTCAGTCAGCACTGAAGGCGCCAGCCCCACCAGGAAGCCCCTGCGGCCCCCATTGATGTAGATGATGGGCAGGTCCAGTAGGGTGGCCTGCACAAACACCGGTAGTGGCTTGCGCAGGCCAAAGGGCGACGTGCCGCCCACCAAATAGCCGCTGTGGCGCTGCGCCACTTCAGGCTTGCAGGGCTCCACGCTTTTGCAACCTATTTCGCGCGCCAGGTTCTTGGTGCTGACTTGGCGGTCGCCATGCATCAACACAACCAGCGCTTGTGCCTTTTCGTCCTGCATCACCAGTGTTTTGACCACTGCGTGCTCGGGCACTTTCAACTGGCGCGCTGACTCGGCCGTGCCCCCCTGTTCAACGTAATCGTAGGGGTGCTCGGTGAACGAGACACCGGCCACCCTCAACAGCTGCGTGGCGGGTGTCTCGCTGACGTGTTTGTCTTTCTTGGCCATCACCGCACCCGCAGAGCCTTCATCAATCAGTCGCCATCCACCCACTCAATCTGCGCACCCAGTGCGCGGATATTTTCGGCAAACCGGGGATGAGCACGTCGCACAGGCGTGGCGTTTTTGATCACGCTGCGGCCCGGAATGCTGCAAGACAGCATCAGCAGCGCAATCGCCACGCGAATGATGTAAGGGCTTTCCACTTCGGCTGGCGTGAGCTGCTTGCCGCCGAAGGTGATGATGCGGTGCGGGTCAGCCATGAAGGCCTGGGCGCCGAACTTCGACAGTTCGCTGGTCCAGCCCATGGCACCTTCGTAAACTTTGTTCCAGAACATCGCACTGCCTTCGCTGCGGGCACCTAACGCCACAAAGATGGGTAGCAGGTCCACGGGCAGATAAGGCCAGGGCGCCGCTTCAACTTTCTGCAGGATGTTCTTGGTGAATGGTTCCTTCACGCGCAGGGGACCGTCCACCACCGTGTGGCTCCAGCCGCCTTCGTGCACCACCTGCACACCAAACTTCGCAAAGGTGCGGTCGATGAGCGGAAACTGTTCCGGCGCTGAATTTTTTACGGTGATGCAGCCGCCAGTGATGGCGCCCAGCGCCATGAAAGTCACGGCCTCGTGGAAGTCTTCAGCGAACTTGAATTCGCCACCACCCAGCTGTTTAACACCGTGGACTGTGAGCCGACTGGTGCCGATGCCTTCGATTTGTGCGCCCAACAGCGTCATGAAGTGGCAAAACTCTTGCACATGCGGCTCGCTGGCGGCGTTCATCAGCGTGCTGGTGCCATGTGCCAAAGCCGCGCAGAGCACGAAGTTTTCAGTCGTGGTGACGCTGGCGTAGTCCAGCCAGTGATGGTTGGCCTTCAAGCCGGCTTCGGCCCGCATGATCAGCGCTTCCGGGCGGCGCTCTACATCGGCGCCAAAACGCTCCATCACTTCCACGTGCGGGTCGATCTCGCGCACGCCCAGCGTGCAGCCCTGCACATCGTTTTCAATCCGCGCCACACCAAAGCGTGCCAGCAGCCCGGGCACCAGCATGATGGACGAGCGCATCTCTTCGGGCAGGTGGTGGCGCTGGGGGTCGAACTGCGTGTGTTCGTGTTGCAGGTCCAGGATACCGGTGGCGTAGTCCACGCTGACTGCGCTGCCCAGCTGGCGAAAGATGTCCAGAATCTTGCGCACATCGGTGATTTCCGGAATGCCCAGCAGTCGCACGGGCAAGGTGCTAAGCAGCGTGCCGCACAGGATGGGCAGCACGGCATTTTTGTTGGCAGAAGGAACGATGCGGCCGGTGAGGGGTGTGCCACCGTGCACGATGAGATTGGCCATGAAAAGGGGCGTAAAAGTGAGCTTGCGGGGTTGTTGCCAGCCCGGGTTGAAGGGCTGCGAAGAACCCTATTGTCGCGGCTGGCCCGGCCAACCCGCGCCCGCAACCACCCACCGCGGTCAGGCCGCTGTTCCGCGGCCGCCCACAGCCCGCCGCGCGCGTTCTTCTTCCTGCAGCCTAAGCACGCGGCGCTGCACCTTGCCGGTGGTGGTCATGGGCAGGCTGCTGATGAACTCGATATCCTTCGGGTATTCATAAGGCGCCAGCAGCTGGCGCACATGGGCTTGCAACGCTTCGACCAGACGCGCGTCACCCACATGGCCGCTGGCCAGCACCACATAGGCCTTGACAACCGCGCCGCGTTCAGGATCGGGCTTGGGCACCACGGCCGCATTGGCCACCGCCGGGTGCTTGAGCAGGCAGTTTTCGACTTCGCTGGGGCCAATGCGGTAGCCGGCCACCTTGAACACATCATCGCTGCGGCCCTGGTACCACAGATAGCCCTCGGCATCCATCACCGCGGTGTCGCCAGTGCGGCACCAGCTGTGGCCGCTGTTGCCGGTGTACTTCGCTGCCGTGGCTGCCGGGTTGCGCCAGTAGCCCAGAAAAAACACCGGATCGGGCTGACCGTGCACATCCAGGCGGTGCACGGCCACGTCGCCCGGCGTGCCGCTGGGGCACTCGGCGCCCTGTTCATCAATCACTGCCACGCGGTGACCGGGGTACGCGCGGCCCATGCTGCCAGGTTTGGCGGGCCAGGCCGGCCTCCGCTGGCCCTGTGCATCCACATAGCTGCCACAGTTGCCCACGATGTAGTTGATCTCGGTCTGACCAAACATCTCGTTCACCGTAA
>JANNMQ010000666.1:0-4138 GCA_031398045.1 Rubrivivax sp. | reverse complement strand
CAGCGGCGCGCGGCTGGCCTGTGACGCGGCCGTGCTGGCCACTGGCGCCGAAGCACCCAGCTGGCTGCAAGGCAGCGGCCTGGCGCTGGACGAGCGGGGGTTTGTGTGCACTGGGCCCACACTGCAAAGCACGTCGCACGCTGAAGTGTTTGCGGTGGGTGACGTGGCGGCCCGTGTCGACGTGCAGCACCCCCGAAGTGGTGTTTATGCGGTGCGCGCAGGCCCGCCATTGGTGCTGAACCTGCGCCATGCCATCGCGGGCACGCCGCTGCAGCCCCACCAGCCACAGCGGCGCACCTTGAACCTCATTTCCTGTGGCCAACGCAGCGCCATCGTGTCCTGGGGCGGCCTCAGTGCGCAAGGCCGCTGGGCCTGGTGGTGGAAAGACCGCATCGACCGGGCGTTTGTGGCCCGCTACAGCCCGGCCGGCGCGGCGGCGCAGACCCAAGCAGCGGCGGCATCGCCAAAAGTTTGATGCCGCGTGGACGGTAGTGCCCAGCGCCGCAAGCAGTCACCGCGCGCTCAGGCAACGCTTTTCTTGTGTACGTTGAGGCGCCACCGGTGCACCAAAGCGCAGTTCGGCCAAGGTGATGCTGGACATCACCACGTCGCCATGCCCCATTTGCGCAAATCGAAGCATCACCTGCGGCGGGCGGCGGCGCATCAGTCAATGCAGGTCATGCCCACTACCGCGACACCCGCGCAAGGCCTGGCAGCATGCGGCCTTGTGCCGCCTTGCTTCAAGGATTCGGCCTGAACACCAGGGTCATCCTGGGCGGCACGCGGCCGTCATTGTCAGGCGGCAGCTCAGCGGTGCGAAGGATGGCGCGCAGCACTGCGTCGTCCCACTCTTTGTTGCCGCTGCTCTTGACCAGTTTGGGCTCAGAAATGATGCCGTTGGCGTCTACACGCACGGCCACTTCGGCTGAGGGGTTGCCTTCGACCTGGCCGGAGAAGATGATCTGGTCATGGATCAGTTTGCGCACTCGGGCCGCGTAACCCGCTGAAGGTGCCGCACTTTGCGCTGCGCTGCCGGTACCACCGGTGCCACTGCCAGTGGTGTTGCCAGTGCCCGCCTGGCCCATCATGCGGCGCAGGTTTTCTTCGCGCTGCTTGGCCAGGCGCTCGTCTTCGGCTTTGGCCTGCGCAGCGGCCTTGCGCTCGGCCTCATCACGTTTGGTTTTTTCTTCCTTGGCCCGGTCCAGCTGGGCCTTTTCTTCTTTCAGCTTGTCGTCCTTGCGCTTGTCTTCTTTGCGCTTGTCTTCATTGCGTTTGTCTTCGTCGGCCTTCTTTGCGTCGGCTTCGCGTTTGCGTGCTGCATCAGCCTCCGCTTTGGCCTTGGCTTTTTCAGTTGCAGCTTTTTCAGCTTCTAGCGCCTTGCGCTGGGCTTCGAGCTTGCGCGCCTGCTCGGTGGCAATGTCGGCGTCGCGGGTCACAGGGGGCGGTGGTGGCGCAGGCTGGGGGGGTGCTTCTACTTTGGGCGTGGGCACTGGGGCAGGGGGTGGAGCCACCGGTGGCGTTGGTGTCGTTGCAGGTAACGGTGCTGCCGCCTGCGGCACTGCAGCCCACAGCTCGGCGCTGAAAACTTCGGGCGGCCTGGTGCGCCATTGCACGGTACTGGTCAGCGCCAACAGCAGCGCGCCATGCGCCAGCAGTGCCAGCACAGCGCCCCAGCCCATGCCACCCGGTGCCCGTGGCAGCAGCGCGTCATGCGCAAAATGGTTGGCCAGCGCTTGTGACACCGCTTGCACCACTTCAGGCCTAACTGCCCTGTTTCACCGACAAACCCACACGCTTGATGCCGGCACGCTGCAGCGTGTCCATGGCCCGCACCACGTTTTCGTAACGCACGCTTTTGTCAGCACTGATGACCACCGGCACATTGGTGTCGCCGCCTTGCAGCTCGGCCACGCGGCGCGCCAGCTGCGGCAGCGCCACACCGCTGGGTGTTTGCTGGTCCACGCGCAGGCGCAGCTTTTCGTCGCTGCCGACAATGACTTCCACCACCTTGGCCGGGCGCTGCTGGCTGCGGCCCACGGTGGGCAGGTCCACCACACCCGTGGTGATGAGCGGCGCGGTGACCATGAAGATGATCAGCAGCACCAGCATCACGTCGATGAAAGGCACCATGTTGATCTCGTTCATCGAACGCCTGCGGCCCCGCCCGCTGCGGCCATGCAGCGCCGCCATCAGCGCACCCCGGCACCGGCCACGCTGTTGCTGGGCCCGGTCTGGCCCGCATTGCGCTGCAGGATGTTGGTGAACTCTTCGATGAAGGTTTCCAGCTGTATGGCAATGCGGTCGATGTCACGCGCAAAACGGTTGTAGGCAATCACCGCCGGTATGGCGGCAAACAGGCCAATGGCGGTGGCTACCAGCGCTTCGGCGATGCCTGGCGCCACGGTGGCCAATGTGACTTGCTGCATGTTGGAAAGACCCACAAACGCGTGCATGATGCCCCACACGGTGCCAAACAGGCCCACGTAGGGGCTGACCGAAGCCACCGTGCCCAGAAAGCTGAGGTTGCTTTCCACCACGTCCATTTCGCGTTGCAGGCTGGCGCGCATGGCCCGGCGGGCGCCGTCCAGTTGCGCGCCGGCGTCCAGCCGCTTTTCGCGCAGCTTCAAGAATTCGCGCATGCCACTGGCGAAGATGCGTTCCATGGCTGAGGTGCTTTCTTTCTGACTGACCGCGTGGTTCAACTCGGTCAAGCTGCGGCCTGACCAGAACTCGCGTTCAAAATCTTCGTTGTGGGTTCGGATGCGCCGCAGGCCGAAGACCTTGCCAAAGATGACCGTCCAGCTGATCAGCGAAGTGATCAGCAAACCGGCCATCACCAGCTGCACCACCAGGCTGGCATGCAGGATCAGGGCGGTGATTGAAAGGTCTTGGGTCATGGGTGGCGTGCAGCAGGGCAGGGCGGTACGGGTTGCAACAGGCTGGTCACGGCAACGGGCATGCGGCGGGGGCGGAAACTGTCAGCGTCCACACAGCCGATGCGTATCTGGCCCTGGGCCAGCAGGGTGTCAGCACGCCAGGCCTGTTGAACCATGGTCATTGAAGCCGTGCCCCGTGCGCGCAGTTCAACGGTGATACGCAACTGGTCGTCCAGCCGCGCGGGCGCCTTGTAGCTGACTTGCGTATCGGTGACCACAAAGATGGCGCCAGTGGTGTGGCGCAGTGCCTGTTGTTCCACACCCAGGTGACGCAGCCATTCGGTGCGCGCACGTTCAAAAAACTTCAGGTAGTTGGCGTAGAAAACAACGCCGCCGGCGTCGGTATCTTCCCAGTACACCCGCACCATAAAAACAAAAGTGCCTGCGCCTGCAAACACCCGCGCTGCTTGCACCGCGGCTTGATGTTCATCTGCAGGGCTGGCAGTTGCAGGGGCCGCGCCATGGGTGGCGTTACGGGCATGGAATGCAGGCATCTGGCGGCATTATGCCGGCGGCGGTTCGCCAGGGTTCAGGCGCCGCGCAACCATCCACCCAGCGCCGTTGCGGGTGCCATGCAGGGAGCCCGTCTACTGCACAAAGCGGTGCCGCACCAAGGCCGGCTTGTCGGCCTGCACAACCACGGTGGTGGTGTAGCTTGGAAAGTCCACGTTGCGCACCGTGATGGTGTGGCGGCCTGCAGGCAGCGACAGCCGCGAAAGGGGCGGTGTGGTGCCCGCGGGCTGACCGTTCACCTCTACTTCACCCCAGGGGCTGATGGACAGCAACACGGCACCTTTGCCCGCGGCCACGCCATCGCCACTCACCGGGCGTTTGTTGCTGGCTGGTGGTGCGCTGTTATTCACGGAAGCCCGCTTGGTGTTGTTGCTGTTGTTGCTGTTGTTGCCGCTGCCCGCCCGCGCAAGCGGTTCCTGTGTCTGGCCTTCGGTCAGTGCAGGCCCTGCAGGCAAGGCCGTTACCGCTGCGGCGGGGCGGATGTGGGCTGCGGTAACCATGCTGGTGGCCGGCAGGGGGGGTGACGCTGCGGACGGTGCCACGGCGGCTCTGCCTTCGACCATCTCGGTTTTGGAGGCCAGGTTTTCGGGCTGGAGCAGCGCCGGTTTGTTGGCAGGCAACCACCACAGCCAACCGGCCGCCGCGGCGCACAGCATGCCTGTGGCCAGTGCCCAGCCCGTGGCGCCGCG